>JBILDP010000230.1:0-3350 GCA_044352535.1 Prochlorococcaceae cyanobacterium | reverse complement strand
TCTGCAGTTCATCCACACCGAGCTGGTTGGCCGCCGCCTGGGCCTGTAGATCGGCGAGCAGCTGGTCAACGTTGCGGGCCGGATGGCTACCGGCCAGGAGCCGTTGGCGCCAGAACGTCTCATCGAAGTGGCCATTCACCAGGAACGGCTCATTGCTCAGCAGCAGCCCCTCGTCGCCAATCGATCGGCTGAAGGCGGGCATCGAACCGGGCGTGATGCCTCCCACATCGGCATGGTGTCCACGGCTGGCCACAAAGAAGAGCGGCTCCCCCGCCAGTGGGTCGACGCCTTCGCCGCACCCCCCGCCGGCGAACACCGGGGTGATCGCGGTGATGTCGGGCAGGTGGGTACCGCCGGCGTAAGGGTCGTTGCTGAGCACCACATCGCCCGGCCCCAACGGCGCCCTCTCGCGGCGGCCAATCGCCGTCAGCAGGGCCGCCACGCTCTCGCCCATCGAGCCCAGATGCACTGGAATGTGCGGGGCGTTGGCCACCAGGCGGCCCTGCCCATCGAAGAGGGCACAGGAAAAATCAAGCCGCTCGCGGATGTTCACAGAGCGGGCGCTCTGTTGCAGCCGCACCCCCATCTCCTCAGCGATGGCTGAGAAGCGGTGGTTGTAGAGCTCCAGCAAGGTGGGATCCACCGGTTGCGGCGCCCCAGGTGCATAGGCCGGAGCGCCATCGACATCAGCGGCAGGCGCGGGGAGCTCAAGGGGCTCGTGCTCCAGCAGCAACCCGCCACCCGCCAGCACCCGCCCATGCCAGAACGGCTCCAGCAGGGTGCTGGTGGTTGCATCGAGCACCACAGCTGGCCCCAGCAGCTTCTGGCCCTCCCGCAACTGCTCACGCCGCCACAGGGGCACAGACCGCCAGCCGTCGGGTTCCAGCCACACCGACACCTGGGCCGACAGAGCCTCGACCAACCTGCCATCGACGGACACCCCATCGGGGGGCAAGCCTGGGCTCGGCAGGCTGTGGGCTGGAGGCGCCACCTCCAGCAGCAGGCGCTCCACCACTAGGAAGCCGGCCGGCCCCTCGGATCCGGCGGACGGGCGGTAGCCGTAGCGCTGCAGATGACGGTCGGCGAAATCGCCAGCCAGCCGCTCCAGCACCACACGCGCGTCGGCGGGAGCGGCACCAGCGGCCGACTGCAGCCCCTCCGGCCAAGCCACCTCCAGCCCGTGTTCGCTGCCGGCGGGCCGCAGCTCCAGCCGCACCTCACAGCGCAGCGGGGCTGCACCGGTGCCGGCCAGATCACCGGCGTCGCGCAACTGTTGCTCGGCCTGCTGGCTGAGCCGCTGCAGCGCCACCCTCAGCTCCTCCAGCAGATCGGCGGTAAGCGGCTGGCGCGGCGCCCGCTCCAGCAGCACCCGCTGCTCGGCCATGCCGATGCCGTGGGCCGAGAGCACACCGGCCAGAGGATGCAGCAACACCCGGTGGATGCCCAGCGCTTCGGCCAGGCGGCAGGCGTGCTGGCCGCCAGCACCGCCGTAGCTCACCAGCAGGGCGCCGCGCAGGTCGTGGCCCCGCTGGATCGACACCTGCCGGATCGCCGCCGCCATCCGCTCGATGCCGATGCGCAGGGCGCCGGCAGCCACCGCTTCCGACGTCGTGCCAGGGGCCACCTGCCCCATCGCCCTGGCCAGGATTGCAAAGCGCTGCCGCACCGCCTCCAGGTCGGCGGGCTGGTCGCCCTTGGGGCCAAACACCGCAGGCAGCGCCATCGCCGGCAGGCGGCCCAGCAGCAGGTTGGCGTCGGTGACCGTGGCCGGCCCGCCGCGGCGGTAGGCGGCGGGGCCGGGGTTGGCGCCGGCCGACTCTGGGCCCACCAGCAGGCGCTGGCCATCGAAGCGCAGGATCGAGCCGCCACCGGCCGCCACCGTGTGGATCGGCAACATCGGCGCCTGCAACCGCAGCCCCGCCACCTCCGTTTCCGCCAGCCGCTCCCAGGCCAGAGCACCGCGGCCGGGATCGAAATGAAACACGTCGGTGGAGGTGCCGCCCATGTCGAAGCCCACCACAGCGACCTGCGGCAGGCCGGCCGCCGCCAGCGCCTGGCGCGCCACCGCCACGGCGCCCACCATGCCGCCGGCCGGCCCCGAGAGAATCGTGTCCTTGGCGTGGAGCTGCTCGGGCGCGGCCAGGGCGCCGCTGGAGCGCATCACCCGCAGCCGCGGGCCTTCCGGCGGCTCAGCCCCCAGCGCCCCCCGCACCTGGGTCAGGTAGGCATCGAGCACAGGTGCCACCGCCGCCTCCACCAGGGTGGTGTGGCCCCGGGGCACCAGCCGAGGCTGGCCGCTGAGCTGGTGGGAGAGGCTGATCGCACTGAAGCCCCGCTGCGCCAGCCAGGCACCCAACTGCAGCTCCTGGGCCGGGTTGCGGGTGCTGTGCAGCAGCGCCACGGCACAACTGCGGTAGCCCGCCTCCCAGGCGAGCTCCAGCTCGGCTGCCAGAACCGCATCCAGCCGCAGGGGCTCCAGCTCACGGCCAGCGGCATCGAGCCGGCCGTTCACCTCCACCACCCGCAGCTCCAGCGGCCGGGGCCGCTCGATCGCCAGGGCAAAGATGTCGGGGCGATGCTGGTCGCCGATCGTGAGCAGGTCGGCGAAGCCGCGGTTGATCAGCAGCAGCACCGGGGCGCCACGGTGCTCCAGCAGAGCGTTGGTGGCCACGGTGGTGCCGAGCCGCACCTCCTCGATCAGGCCGGCGGGAATGGGTTCAGCGCTCCCCAGCTCCAGCAGCTCACGGATCGCGCGCACGGCCGGATCACCGGGGCGATCGGGCTGCTCGGAGAGCACCTTGCGCACCCGCAAACGGCCTTCCGGATCGCGGGCCACCACATCGGTGAAGGTGCCGCCGCGATCGATCCAGAACCGCCAACCCAGCCCCTGCCGGCCTGCCTGATCCGCCATCTGAGCAGCGTAGGCAGCCAGCTCGGCCGGTTCGCGCGCCGCTCCCCCTCAGCCCAGTGGTTCAACCACCACCTGGCCGAACACGTTCTGCACCACAAACAGCAGCACATAGCCCAGCAGCGCCGCCAGCACCGGCGTGGTGACCCAGCCGGAGGCGATGCGAAGCAGCACCGACCAGCGCACCTGGCGCAGGCCACGTCGCCCCTGCAACAGGGCAACCCCCACCACGGCTCCGATCGCCGCCTGGGAGCTCGACACCGGGATCAGGGGGATCGGCGGCAGTCCGAGCGCTGCCAACGCATTCGCGAGCGGTTGGGAGGAGAACAGGAACAGCACCAGCGCATTGGCCAGCACCACCACCAGGGCACCGAATGGGGACAGGGGCATGAGGCGATTGCCCACCGTGAGCATCACCGGGCGCGAGTGGGTGTACACACCG
>JBILDP010000055.1:0-11527 GCA_044352535.1 Prochlorococcaceae cyanobacterium | reverse complement strand
TCTCGAAGTGGCCGATTTTGGGTGATATCCCGCTCGTTGGCCAGTTTTTTCGCGCCTCGGGCACTCAGCGGGAAAAAAGAGAGTTGGTGATCATGGTTTCCCCTCGCATCATCGACGATGGTCAAAGTGGCGTCTACGGGTATGGCT
The DNA here is from genome assembly GCA_044352535.1 of Prochlorococcaceae cyanobacterium. GTDB lineage: Bacteria > Cyanobacteriota > Cyanobacteriia > PCC-6307 > Cyanobiaceae > NIES-981. The sequence continues at coordinate 11,380 of JBILDP010000055.1, read as the reverse complement.
TCAGGCCCAAGACTGATGACGTTAGGAATGTTCTGGGCGGCTTAAGTCCATGAAAAGGTTCATTCCTGTTACCCCATCCCCGTGCGGGCGATATTGAGCACGTCGGCCATGGAGCGGATCTGGTTGAGGGTGGCGCTGAGCTGCAGGACGCTCTCCAGTTCCACGCGCAGGTCGATGCGGGCCGGTTTACCAGGGGTGGTGCGCACGCGGGCGTCGCTCACGTTGATGCGGTGGTCGGAGAGGCGGGTGAGGATGTCCTTGAGCACGCCCACCCGGTCGAGCACCTCGATGCGCAGCTGCACCGGATAGCGGCGGTGCAGGTCGCTGGCGGCCGGGTTCCAGCGCACCGGCAGGCGGCGCTCGGCCGGCACCTGGCCCACATTGCTGCAGTCCTGGCGGTGGATGGTGATGCCGTGGTTGCCCAGGGCCACCGCGCCCAGGATCGTTTCGCCAGGCAGGGGGGTGCAGCAGCCGCCCAGCCGATACTCCAGCCCCTCAAGTCCCAGGATCGGGCTGGTGTCGCCATGGGGGTGGGCCGCCGGGACCTGGCGGGGAGAGGCTTCGGCCTGGGCCGTCACCGAGCGGGCCAGTTCCTCGTTGCTCAGCTGCGGTGTCGCCGCCGTCGTGGCCAGGCGCAGCTCCTCCCGTAGCCGGTTGAGCACCTGGTGCAGCGTGACCCCGCCGAAGCCGAGGGAGGCCAGCAGGTCTTCCGTGCTCACCAGGTTGCAGCGGCGGGCCACCTTCGCCATCGCCTCGCCGTTGAGCAGGGCATCAAAGCCTTCTCGCCCCAGCTCCCGCTCCAGCATCGACGTGCCGCGCTGGATGTTGTCGTCGCGGTGGCTCTTCTTGTACCAGGAGCGGATGCGGTTGCGGGCCGTGGGCGTGGCCACGAAGTTGAGCCAATCCAGGCTCGGGTGTGCGGTCTTGCTGGTGAGCACCTGCACGAAGTCGCCGTTCTGTAGTGGCGTGGCCAGCGGGCTGAGCCGGTCGTTGATGCGCACGCCCTGGCAGTGGTTGCCCACCTCCGAGTGAATCCGATAGGCAAAATCCACCGCTGTGGAGCCCTTGCGCAGGCCCACCACATCGCCGTTGGGGGTGAACACGAACACCTCCTCATCGAAGAGGTCTTCCTTGATCGAGCGCAGGAAATCACTGCTGTCTTCCCCAACCCCATCCTTCTGCCAGTCGACCAGCTGGCGAAGCCAGTTGAAGCGCTCGGCATCGGCGCCCGAGGCAGCCGGTGATCCGCCTTCCTTGTATTTCCAATGGGCCGCGATGCCGTATTCGGCCACCTGGTGCATGTCGGTGGTGCGGATCTGCACCTCGATCGGCCGGTGCCGCCCGATCACGGCCGTGTGCAGCGACTGGTAGCCGTTGGGCTTGGGCAGACCGATGTAGTCCTTGAAGCGGCCCGGGATCGGCCGGAAGGTGTCGTGCACCACCGCCAGGGCCCGGTAACAGCTCTCCAGATTGGGGCAGAGGAGCCGCAGGGCCGCCACGTCGTAGATCTCGTGGAAGGCTTTCTGCTGGCGCTGCATCTTGCTCCAGATGCCATAGAGGTGCTTTGGCCTGCCGCTCACCTCGCAGCCCTCCAGCCCCACGGCCGCCAGTCGCTCACGCAGCAGGTTCACGGTGACGCCCAGGCGCTCCTCGCGCTCACTGCGCTTGGTGGCCACCTGTTGCTGCACATCGCGGTAGGCATCAGGCTCGAGGATCTTGAAGGCCAGATCCTCCAGTTCCCATTTGAAGCGACCGATGCCCAGCCGGTTGGCGAGGGGCGCGTAGATCTCGCGGGTTTCGCGGGCGATGCGCTGCTGTTTCTCCGGCTTGAGTGAGCCGAGGGTGCGCATGTTGTGCAGCCGGTCGGCCAGCTTCACCAGCACCACGCGGATGTCGCTGGCCATCGCCAGAAACATGCGGCGCAGGTTTTCGGCCTGGGCTTCGGTCTTGTTGGTGAAGTGGATGCCCCCGAGCTTGGTGACCCCCTCCACCAGGGCGCGCACTTCGGCACCGAAGTGCTGTTCGATCTCCTCGGGTGTGACCTCGGTGTCTTCCACCACGTCGTGGAGGAAACCGGCGGCGATCACGCCGGCGCTGGCGCCGATGTCGCGCAGCAGGTCGGCCACCGCCACCGGGTGCACGATGTAGGGCTCACCGCTGGCACGCACCTGGCCCTCGTGCAGCTGATAGGCAAAGTCGAACGCCGAGGCCAGCAGGGCCTCGGCGTCGGTGGGGCAGCTGTGGCCAGCGCCGGGCGGCACATGCTCGATGCAGGCCTGAAGCCATTCAGGCAGGGGGATGCCGTAGTCGCCAGGGCTGTGGATCGGGCGTCGGGCCTGGGGAGCAGGGTGGCTGGACGCTGGTTTGACAGGCAGTGATTGGCCCGTGGCAGCCGTTGTCTCGGCAGCAGGAGCGTTTCCGGCAATCGCCGGTGCAGGCCCAGGATCGGCGACCGCGCGGAGCATGCATCCCTGCGGAGTTCCCTCATCGTATGCAGCCATCGACACACGCGGGTGCCCTTGGGGGTGCATGTGGGCGAGCGCCGATCCAAGCTGGGCCCGCTGCGCAACGCCTGGGCGCCATGAACACCCCCGTGCTGGTTCTGCGGGAGCTGCTGGTGCGCTACCCCGGCGCCGCCGAGCCCACCCTCAACGGTCTCAACCTCAGCCTGCAGCCTGGCCAGACGCTGGCCCTGGTGGGCCCCTCCGGCTGTGGCAAGAGCACGGTGGCTCGGGCTGTGCTGCAGTTGCTGCCATCGGGCAGTCAGTGCGCAGGAGGGCTGGAGCTCACAGGGCAGGATCCACGCCGCCTGGGGCGCGCGGCCTTGCGGCGGCTGCGCGGTGAGTCGGTGGGCCTGGTGTTTCAGGACCCGATGACCCGGCTCAACCCGCTGCTCACGATCGGCGAGCATCTCGCCGATACGGTGCGGGCCCACCGGCCGGCCTGGCGCCGCAGCGCGGTGCGTCAGCGGGCCGAGGAGCTGCTGGAGCGGGTGGGTATCCCCCCCGGTCGCTATGCCAGCTATCCCCATGAATTCAGCGGCGGCATGCGCCAGCGGCTGGCGATCGCCCTGGCCATGGCCCTGCAGCCGGCCCTGGTGATCGCCGATGAGCCCACCACCAGCCTGGATGTGGCGGTGGCGGGCCAGGTGATGGCCGAGCTCACCGGGCTCTGCCGCGATGCGGGCAGCGCCCTGCTGTTGATCAGCCACGACCTGGCCCTGGCCGGCCGCTGGTGTGATCGCATCGCCGTGCTCGATCAGGGGCAGCTGGTGGAGGAGGCCCCCAGCCACCAGCTGCTCATCGCCCCCGGCTCAGCGATCGCCCAGCGGCTGGTGGCCAAGGCACGCCAGCGGGAGGGCAGTGCCAGCCAGGCCCCGGCTGCCGCGCCGCTGCTGCTGGAGATCGAGGCGCTGCGCTGCTGGCATCCCTTGCCCTCGCTGCCCTGGCAGCCCCGTTGGCTGAAGGCGGTAGACGGGGTGGGCCTGCAGCTGCACCGAGGCGAAACCATCGGCTTGGTGGGCGCCTCAGGCTGCGGCAAGAGCACCCTCTGCCGCGCCCTGATGGGCCTGGCGCCGGTGCGCGGCGGCGCCGTGCGGCTGGAGGGCATTGACCTGCAGCAGCTGCGGGGCCCGGCCCTGCGACGGGCGCGCCGCGCCCTTCAGATGGTGTTTCAGGACCCGCTGGCCTGTCTCAACCCCCAGATGAAGGTGGGCGAGGCGATCGCCGATCCGCTGCTGATCCATGGCCTGGCTTCGCGCTCTGAGGCCCATGCCCGGGCGCGCGAGCTGCTGGCGGCCGTGGGTCTCAACCCCCCGGAGGCGTTTGAGCAGCGCCTGCCGCGTCAGCTTTCGGGCGGCCAGCAGCAGCGGGTGGCGATCGCCCGTGCCCTGATCCTTGAGCCCAGGGTGCTGCTCTGCGATGAGAGCGTGAGCATGCTCGACGCTGAGGTGCAGGCCGACGTGCTGGCGCTGCTGCGGGATCTGCAGGCGCGCCTGGGCCTCGGCATGCTGTTCGTGACCCACGACCTCTCGGTGGCCAGCGGCTTCTGCCACCGGGTGATCGTGCTCGACGGCGGTCGCATCGTGGAACAGGGCCCCGGTGCCCGACTGCTGGCCGATCCCCAGGCGGCGATCACCCGCAGGCTGGTGGACGCCTGCCCCAGGTTGCCGGTGGTGGCGTGATCCTCCCCTTCAACTGGTCAGGGCCCACCAGCTGGGCTTCATGAAGTAGTCCTCGTCTTCGTACTCCACCAGGGCGCCATCGGCGTAGCTCACCAGTTCGCCCGGGTGCACCTCGAAACCGGCGCTGCGGGCGATCGAGGCCACCTCGTCGGCATCGGCGGCGGCGGTGCTGGCGAGCTGCTGCTGCAGGGCTGGATCCTGCTGCACGGCAGCGATGAAAGCCTGCAGGTTTTGCTCCGCCATGGAGAGGGCGCGGGGTGGGGTTGCGCCGCCAGTCTGGGTGCGCCGGCGCAGTGCGGCCAGCAGTTTTTCGAATGGTGGCGGCAGTGGCGCCTCGCACACGAGCCGCTCACCGCTGATCGGGTGGTTGAGGCCGAGTTGCACGGCGTGCAGCGCCTGGCCGGGGAGTGCCACGGGCAGGCGGCGGGCCCGCGAGTAGGTGGGATCGCCCACGATCGGGTGGTTCATGTGGGCGCAGTGCACCCGGATCTGGTGGGTGCGGCCGGTGTCGAGCTTGAAGCGGAGCAGGGCGTAGTCGCCCAGGCGCTCGATCAGGCGCCAGTGGGTGCAGGCGTGGCGGCCGGAGCCGTCGCTCACCACCGCGTATTTCTTACGGTCGGCCGGATGGCGGCCGATGGCGCCCACGATCGTGCCTGAGTCGGCGGCCGGCTGGCCGTGCACCACCGCCAGGTATTCGCGCGAGGCGATCCGCTTTTGGATCTGTATCTGCAGCTTCACCAGGGCTTCCTGGCTCTTGGCCACCACGATGCAGCCCGTCGTGTCCTTGTCGAGGCGGTGCACGATGCCCGGTCGCAGCTCCCCACCGATGCCCGGCAGATCCGGGCAGTGGTGCAGCAGGCCGTTCACCAGGGTGCCGTTCTTGTTGCCCGGCGCCGGATGCACCGTGAGGCCGGCGGGCTTGTTGAGCACGATCAGGTGCTGGTCTTCATAGAGCACATCGAGGGGGATGGCCTCGGGCTTGAGGTAGTCGAGCGGCTCGGGCGGCGGCATCCAGAGCTCCACGGTGTCGCCCTGGCGCAGGGGGGTCTTGGCCCGGCCGGTGACGTCGTTGACCCGCACATAGCCGGCATCGATGAACTTCTGAATGTGCGAGCGGCTCTGCTCCGGGCGCTGGGCCACCAGCCAGCGGTCGAGCCGCATCGGCAGCGGTTTGGGATAGGTGAGCGTGAGCAGCTCGCCCTCGCCTTCGCCAAAGGCTGGTGCGCTCATGACCGGCACGGGAGCTGGGGAGGCAACTCCAGGGCGATCGCCCCAAGGCGTGCGCAACGGAAGTCGTCGAGCAGCTTGGTGGCCATGCGCAGGCTGTCGCTGCCGGTGTGACGCTCGGCCGCCGCGGCCAGCCAGCCCTCCACATCAGGCCCGCCAGTGGGCAACTCGCCCAGGGGGATGCGGTAGCGCGCCTCCAGCAGGCCCGCACCAACCCCCGCCGCCGGCACCGCCTCCAGCAGCCGCAGCAACTGGGCGAAGGCCAGGGCCGCCCCCTCGTTGTCGTAGGCCGCCTGGCCGATGTCGTCGCAGAGGGCCAGCCGCAGGGCCGCCTGCTGGTCGTCGAGCCGCGGCGGCAGCACGCCCGGGGCATCGAGCAGGTCGAGCTCCTGGCCCAGTCGCACCCAGCGCAGGCTGCGGGTCACGCCGGCGCGGCGGGCGCTCTCCACCACCTTCTGGCGCACCAGTCGGTTGATCAGGGCCGACTTGCCCACGTTGGGGAAGCCCAGCATCAGCGCCCGCACCGGCCGGGGCCGCATGCCGCGCCCGGCCCGGCGGGCATTGAGGGCCGCGCCGGCCCGGATCGCTGCCTGCTGCAGCTGCTTCACGCCGGTGCCGGCCTTGGCGTCGCACCACCACACCTGCTGGCCCTGGCTGCGAAACCAGTCGCTCCAGAGCTGCTGGGCCGCGGGGGGCACCATGTCGCGCCGGTTGAGCACCAGCAGGTGCTGCTTGCCGGAGATCCAGCGCTGCAGGCGCGGATGGCCGGTGGAGAGGGGGATGCGGGCGTCGCGCACCTCGATCACCAGGTCCACCTTGGCCAGGGCCTCATGCAGGGCCTTTTCAGCCTTGGCGATGTGCCCCGGATACCACTGGATCGCCGGGGCATTCACGCTCAGTTGAGCGCTGGGCGCGGTCATCAGGGCACCACCAGCACCGGGCAGGGTGCCAGCTGAATCACCCGGGCGGCGGTGCTCTGCTGATCGCTCTCGATCGTGATGCCGCGGGTGCCCATCACGATCACATCGGCGTTGATCTCATCGGCCACATCGCCGATCACAAAAGCCGGCTTGCCCTCCCGCTCGATCACGTCGCAGGCCATCCCCGCCTCGGTGAAGCGCTGCCTGGCCTGCTCCAGCAGTTCGGCCACGGCGGCGGCGTCCTGGCCCGCCTCCACCACCGAGAGCAGCACCAGCCTGCTGCCGTGCTCCTGGGCCAGTCTCAGAGCCACCGCCGCCGTCTCCATGGCCTGGCGGCTCTGGTCGATCGGGAACAACACCGTGTCAAACATGGTCTGCTTCGAACTCCTCTGCGTCGAACCTGGTCTGCCGCAACGGGCATCGCCTGTATCTGTTCAGTCTGGAGGCCAGCCGCACCGCTGACCAGGCGGGGATCCCGCGGTTGGCCATCGGGAGTGGATCCACGCCAGCCGGGCTAAGCTCCCGCGCGTTTATCCACTCTCCGGAGTCGTTCCATGGCGAAGCGTTCCCTGGCCAGCCTCGGCAGTGCCGAACTGCGCGGCAAGCGCGTGTTGGTGCGGGTCGACTTCAACGTGCCCCAGGACGACAACGGCACCATCACCGACGACACCCGCATCCGCGCCGCCCTGCCCACGATCGCCCACCTGCGCGACAACGGCGCCAAGGTGATCCTGGCGGCCCACTTCGGCCGGCCCAAGGGCCAGGTGAACGAGGGCATGCGCCTCACCCAGGTGGCCGCCCGCCTCAGCGACCTGCTGGGCGTGCCCGTGACCAAGACCGACAGCTGCATCGGCCCCGACGCCGAGGCCAAGGTGGCGGCGCTGGAGGAGGGCGGCGTGGTGCTGCTGGAGAACGTGCGCTTCTTCGCCGAGGAGGAGAAGAACGAGGCCGAGTTCGCCAAGCAGCTGGCCTCGCTGGCCGAGGTGTATGTGAACGACGCCTTCGGCGCCGCCCACCGGGCCCATGCCTCCACCGAGGGCGTGACCAAGTTCCTCAGCCCCAACGTGGCCGGCCATCTGATGGAGAAGGAGCTGGCCTACCTGCAGGGTGCGATTGATGCCCCCAAGCGCCCGCTGGCGGCGATCGTGGGTGGCTCCAAGGTGAGCAGCAAGATCGGCGTGCTCGAGGCCCTGATCGACAAGTGCGACAAGATCCTGATCGGTGGCGGCATGATCTTCACCTTCTACAAGGCGCGTGGCCTCTCGGTGGGCAAGAGCCTCGTGGAAGAGGACAAGCTCGAACTGGCCAAGGAGCTGGAGGCCAAGGCGGCCGCCAAGGGCGTTCAGTTCCTGCTGCCCACCGATGTGGTGCTGGCCGACAACTTCGCCCCCGACGCCAACAGCCAGATCGCCAAGATCGACGCCATCCCTGACGGCTGGATGGGCCTCGACATCGGCCCCGATTCGCTGAAGGTGTTCCAGGAGGCCCTGGCTGATTGCCAGACCGTGATCTGGAACGGGCCGATGGGCGTGTTCGAGTTCGACAAGTTTGCCGCCGGCACCAACGGCATCGCCCACACCCTGGCCGAGCTGAGCGCCAAGGGCACCATCACGATCATCGGCGGCGGCGACTCCGTGGCCGCCGTGGAGAAGGTGGGTGTGGCCGACAAGATGTCGCACATCTCCACCGGCGGCGGCGCCAGCCTGGAGCTGCTGGAAGGCAAGGTGCTGCCCGGCGTGGCGGCCCTCGACGAAGCGTGAGAGACCGCCCCTCTCGGGGCGAGGCCTGATCCTGCGCCAGGGGCAGCACCTGAGGGGGCTTTAGGCCCCCTTTTTGCTGTCGGTTCTGCTGCCGGCCCGGTGGCCGCCGCGCTTCCAGTCAGGCAGGTTGAAGCGCTTCTGCAATTCCGCCCGCTCGCGTTGCCGATCCCGGCGGAATTCCATGGCCTGCTGCCTGTTGGTCTGCTGGCAGCGCTCGATCGCCGCCACATCGCGGGCCGGCACCAGGCAGCGCTCGGCCTGCTGCAGCTGATTCAGCCGTTCGCTTGAGAACCGCTGCTCCAGCTGCCGCCGTGCGGCGAAGTACTGCTGGCGCTGCTGGGGGCTGAGCCGGGCCATCGCCTCCGCCTGCTGGCGCTGCATGGCGGCGCGGGCTTCCGGATTGGGCCGGCGGCCGTAACCCTTGCCGGTGTCCTCGGCCAGGGCCGAACCGCCGGACTGGCCGAGGGTCAGGACGAGCAGGGTGCCGGCCAGCAGCAGCTGGGCTCGACGCATTCCGGCTTTCGGCAACACGCTGTGCAGCAGGTTCATGACGGGACTGGGGATCGGGTGAATGGGGTGTGGTTGCGGGGCTCTCACCCCTGCATCCTGGGCGTGTCGCTTGACTGAACCCTGACTGAATCGGCGTGAAGTTGTGACTGGATCTGACAGGGCGCCCCTGGGCTGGATCGGTCTCGGTGCCCTGGGGGCGCCGATGGCGGCCAACCTGCTGGCGGCTGGCTTCCCGCTCACCGTGCACAACCGCAGGACCGGCCCCGAGCTGCCCCTGGCTGCTCAGGGTGCCCGGGTGGCATCCAGCCCGGCTGCCACAGCGGCCGCAGCCGAGTTGCTCTGTCTGTGCGTCAGCGATGACGCCGCTGTTGAGGCGGTGCTGCTGGGGCCGCAGGGCGCAGCAGCCCGCCTGCGGCCAGGCAGCCTGGTGATCGACTTCTCCACCATCGCCCCGGCCACCAGCCAGGCGCTGGCGGCCCGGCTGGGGGAGCGCGGTGTGGCCTACCTCGACGCTCCGGTGACCGGCGGCACCGAGGGCGCCCATGCAGGCACCCTCTCGGTGCTGGTGGGCGGCACGGCCGACGACCTGGAGCGGGCCCGCCCTGTGCTGGCGGTGGTGGGCAGTCGCATCAGTCATCTGGGCCCGGTGGGCGCCGGCCAGCAGGCCAAGGCGGTGAACCAGGTGCTGGTGGCCGGCAGTTATGCCGCCGTGGCCGAGGCGATGGCCCTGGGCCAGCGGCTGGGGTTGCCGATGGCGCAGGTGTGTGAGGCGCTGGCAGCTGGGGCTGCCGGCTCCTGGGCCCTGGACAACCGGGCCGCCCACATGCTCAACGGTCACTTCCCCCTGGGCTTCAGGCTGGCGCTGCATCGCAAGGATCTGGGGATCGCCCTGGCGGCGGCGGCGGCCACCGGTCTGGAGCTTCCCCTGAGTGCCCTGGTGGCCGCCATCGAAGACGAGCTGCTCAAGGCGGGCCATGGCAACGACGACGTGTCGGCCCTGGCCCGCTGGTTCAGCCGCTCAGCAGCCTGACATCACGCCGCCCAGGATGCCGCCCACGGCGGCGCCCATGGGCAGGCTCCAGACGCGGTTGCGGGAGTTGCTGGCCAAGACCGCTCCCAGCCCACCGCCGATGGCGGCACCGCCGAGCACCGTGCCCACATTGCATTGCCGAGTCGGCACCGGTTCGTAAGGCACCGGTTCTGCCGCGATCGGGTAGCCGTAGGGAGCGGGGTAGCCATACCCGCCATTGGCCTGATTGCTCGTGCCGTAAGGGGCGCGATAGCTGTTGCCATAGCTGCCGCGATAGCCGTAGGGATAGCGGTAGGTATTCAGTGGTTGGGGGGCGTAACTGCGGCTTGGTGGCGGCCCATAGCTGTTGTAGCCGTAGCTCGGGAAGGCCTTGGGGTAGGCCGCGGCTGGGGCGGCAGCCAGGGCGGCGCTGCCTAGCAGGCCGACCAGGGCGAGGGGAAGGGCGGAGCGGCGCATGGGTCTGAGGAGCGAGGGGATTTGGGGATGGGTGGACGGTGGTTCAGGAGGGGCGGTTCAAACGGGGTGGTTCAGATGCCGACAACAGGCCGCCAGGGTTGGCTCCAGGGCTGGGGCCAGGGTTGGTAGCTGGTGGAGTTCAGGCTGTGCCGACGCAACAGCACCTGCCACTGCTGCTGGTCGTGCTGCCAGTGCCACTGGCGTGCCTGCTCGTCGCGGCGCAGGCACTGGTCGTGATCCCAGCGCTGGCGTGCCACCCGTAGGCATTGCTCCAGTTGATCGAGCCGCCGTTGGGTCTGGCGATACGACTGATCGGCCCAGGTGCGCTGGGCCTGCACCCAATCCGGACTGGAGACTGGATAGGGGCGCCAGGGGCTGGCCAGGGCGGTTGTGGCACCGACGGTGCCGCTGCCCAACAGGCCCAGCACCAGGGCCATGCGGGGAAGGCTGAGGACGCTCATGGGAGTTGTGGGAGTGGGATGGGGCGCTGACGGTGCGCTCACCCCAGAACTGTGCGGGCGCCAGACGGAGGAAGTGCAACCCGGCTGCCGCCAAGCTGTGACTAAATCCGACAGGACCGGCCTCCCAGGCCAATCCCGAAGGCGCCATCGCCTTCCAGGCGCTCCAGGTCGCCGCCGTGGGCGCGCGCCACGCGGGCAGCGATCGCCAGGCCCAGGCCGCTGTGGCCGCTGCCACCGCGGGCGGCATCCAGCCGCTGAAAGGGCATCAACGCCTGTTGCCACTGCCATTGCGGGATGCCCGGGCCGCTATCCCAGACCACGATCCGGAAGCCCTCCCCGACGGGATCAGTTGCCCGCAGCTGCAGGCGCAGGGGCGTGGCGCCGTACTGGCGGGCGTTGTCGATCAGATTGGCCACGGCGCGGCCGAGAGCCACCGGGCGCACGGCCCGTTCCATGGGTTCCAGGTCCAGCGTGAGCGTGTCGGCGTCGAGCCCGGCGGCGGTCTCCGCCAGCAGCTGATCGAGCGGCACCGTTACGGCTGCCTCGCTGTCGCCCCCGCCGGCAAACAGCAGAAACTGACTGGTGATCCGCTCCAGGGCTGCCAGGTCGGCCTCGGCCTGCTGCAGATCCGCTCCGGCCAGGCCGGCCAGGCTGAGCCGGAAGCGCAGCCGGGTGATCGGACTCTTGAGGTCGTGGGCGATGCCGGCCAGCATGACCCCACGCTCCTGCTCGGCCCCCGCCAGCCGCCGCACCATGGCGTTGAAGCGGCCGGTGAGCTGGCGCACCGCCGCGGTGCCGCGTTCGGCCAGCGGCGCATCCGGCCAGGTGCCTCC
>JBILDP010000054.1:0-11590 GCA_044352535.1 Prochlorococcaceae cyanobacterium | reverse complement strand
AGTCCCCGACCCAAGCGCAGCAGCTCGGCCGGCGGCGGCGGCTCAACGGCGGTCAGGGCCTGCAGGCGCACAGGTGCCCCACGCCGCTGCTCCAGTTCAGCCGCCATCTCCTCCAGCTCCGGCGGCAACATCCCGCCGCTGCGGCCGTGCACCACCAGCAGCAGGGGGATAGCGGTGGCCTGGGGAGCGGGCAGGGGTGCAACCGCGTTCGACTGACCCCATGCTGCCGCCCGTGCGGATCCCGCGGCGGCCATAACGTGTGAGCCTCCCGGCGTTCCAAACGATGCCTCGCCCGCTCACCCCTGCCCTGGCATCGCCGATCGGAAACAGCAACCTGGACCAGGCCCAGCAGATCGACGCGATGGGATCCCTGAAATTCAGCGGCAGGTTCGGGCCCAACCCCTGTCCCGATGCGGCCAAGCCCTGATCGCCGCTCCTGCCTGAGCCCCCATCCCGAGAGTTCACCGTGCGGCTGCAGCGCCCCTCCACCTATTTCTGCGCCTTTCTCACCCTGCTCAACGACCGGCTGGGCGAAACACTGATCTTTCCGCTGCTGCCCTTTCTGCTGGCCAGCTTCACCAGCGACGGCCGGGTGCTGGGCCTGCTCACAGGCAGCTACGCCATTGCCCAGTTCGCCTTCACCCCACTGATCGGCGCCCTCAGCGATCGCTTCGGCCGCAAACCAGTGATCGCCGTGTGCGTCGCTGGCTCCGTGCTGGGCCTGGCCCTGTTTGCCTTCACCGTGAGCACCGACTGGCAGGCCATCCCCTGGGCGGCCGGCACCAGCCTGCCGCTGGGTCTGCTGTTCGTGGCACGGCTGATTGATGGCGTGAGCGGGGGCACAGCCGCCACCGCCGGTGCTGTGCTGGCGGACATCTCTCCGCCCGAACGCCGGGCGAAAGCCTTCGGCCTGATCGGCGTGGCCTTTGGCCTGGGTTTCATCCTCGGGCCGGCGCTGGGTGGCCTGCTCGGCCGTATCAATGTGAACCTGCCACTGCTGGTGGCGGTGGCGGTGGCGGCCCTCAACCTGGTGCTGGTGATCACGGTGTTGCCGGAGACCCACCCGAGCGAGTCCCGCATCCCGCTGCCACGCAAGCGGGAGCTGCAGCCCTTCACCCAGCTGGCCCGCGTGTTCGGCAACCCCCAGGTGCGTCGACTCTGCGCCGCCTTCTTCCTCTTCTTTCTGGCCTTCAACGGCTTCACCGCCGTGCTGGTGCTCTATTTCAAGCAAGCCTTCGGCTGGGGGCCGGGGCTGGCGGGCGCCGCCTTTCTGGTGGTGGGCGTGGTGGCCACGGTGGTGCAGGGCGGCCTGATCGGACCGCTGGTGAAGCGCTTCGGCGAGTGGCGCCTGAGCCTGTCGGGGCTCGGCTTTGTGATCAGCGGCTGTCTGCTGATCGCCCTTGCCAGACCCAGCAACGCCCCGGTCATGGTGTTCACCGCTGTCGCCCTGCTCGCCCTCGGCACGGGACTGGTGACGCCCTGTCTCCGCTCCCTGGTGTCGCGACGGCTGGACGACTCGGGTCAGGGAGCGGCCCTGGGCAGCCTGCAGGGCCTGCAGAGCCTCGGCAGCTTCATCGGCCCACCGCTGGCCGGCCTGGCCTACGAGACCATGGGACGCCAGAGTCCGTTCTGGCTGGGGATGCTGCTGCTGGGGGCCGTGATCCAGCTGGTGGCCGGCGGGTTGAGGCGGCAATTCACAGAATCCGCAGAAAACGGTATTAGTAATCACGTCAGCAAAGGACATCAACCCTGATCGGTGTTGATGTGAGCATCGCTACAGGATGTTTTCCATTTCTAGTGGGTGCATCCCTTGATGCGGTGCTACATTCTCGCCAAATCCAATACGGAGGCCTGGGTGTGGGGACGCCTATGCATTCCGCTCCAGGCAAGTCTGAAAAGACTCCCCTGCGAGCGGCATCCATACGAATTCATGCGGCAAACGCAACGCCTGGTCGAATGACCGAGCCAGCCGCATCCACCGCATCGCGGACTTCAAAACCTGCGCCATCTGCCAACCGCCAGGCCTCTGCACCCCGTGCCTCAGGTGCAGCCCGCCAGGGAGGGCGCATCGGCGCCGACAGCATTGGTTGGTACCTGAGCACCATCGGTCGCGTTCCTCTGCTCACGCCAGCGGAAGAGATCGAACTGGCCCACCACGTGCAGGCAGGCAAGCGACTTCAAGAACTCCCCCCAGCCGAGCTCACCGCCAAACAGAAGCGCCAGATCCGCATGGGGCAGCGGGCGCGCGACCGGATGATGGCAGCCAATCTGCGCCTTGTTGTCAGCGTTGCCAAGAAGTATCAGAACCAGGGCCTGGAGCTCCTGGATCTGGTGCAGGAGGGCGCGATCGGCTTGGAGCGAGCCGTCGACAAATTCGATCCGGCCATGGGCTACAAGTTTTCCACTTACGCCTATTGGTGGATACGCCAGGGAATGACCCGGGCAATCGACAATTGCGCCCGCACCATCCGCCTGCCGATCCATATCAGCGAGAAGCTGTCGAAGATGCGGCGGATCAGCCGCGAGCTGTCCCATCGCCTTGGTCGCCAGCCCAACCGGCTGGAGCTCTCCCACGCCATGGACATGAAGCCGGAGGAGCTGGAAGAGTTGATGGCCCAAACCGCCCCGTGCGCCTCACTGGATGCCCACGCCCGTGGCGATGAGGACCGCAGCACCCTGGGTGAGTTGATCGCTGATCCCGCCAGCGGCGAGCACTTCGACTCCATGGATCGCCACCTGCAGAAGGAGCACCTCGGCACCTGGCTCTCCCAGCTCAACGAGCGAGAACAGAAGATCCTGCGCCTGCGCTTTGGGCTGGAGGGCAGTGAGCCACTGACCCTCGCCGAGATCGGTCGCTTGATCAACGTGTCGCGCGAACGCGTGCGGCAGCTCGAGGCCAAGGCCATCATGAAGCTGCGGCTGATGAGCAACCTGCAGCAGGCTGCCTGACGGCTAGACCGGGCCATAGACGCCCGAGGATGCGGGGATGCCGTTCTGGCAGCAACTGCCGTTCTGGCAGCAACAACTGATCGGCATCGCGGCGGTAGCGCTCTGGCTGGTGCTGCTTGCCATCGCCGCATCAGCAGTACGCCGCCACTGGAACGGCCAGCGCGAATGGAGTCGCAAACTCGTGCACATCGGCACCGGCGCCGTGGTGCCCCTGGCCTGGTTGTGCAGCATTGATCGCCGGATCGCCATTCCCGCCGCCGGCTTGATCACCCTGCTGGCCGCCCTCAACCACCGGATGCGCGTGATTCCGGCGATCGAAGACGTGGGCCGCCACAGTTACGGCACCATCGCCTATGGCGCCTCGATCACCGGCCTGCTGCTGCTGTACTGGCCGGCCCAGCCGGCTGCCGTTGCAGCGGGAGTGCTGGTGATGGCCCTGGGGGATGGTCTGGCCGGGTTGTTGGGCCCCCTGGTGCCCTCCGCCAGCTGGAGCATCTGGGGTCAGCGCAAGTCTGTGGTGGGCACCGGTGCCATGGCGGGCGGCAGCCTGGCCATGCTTCTGCTGGTGCGGCAGCTCGCCAGTGCCGGCGGCCATCCCCATCCATCTCTGGCGGGTTTGCTCACGATTACGGCCATCGCCGTCCTGCTGGAGCAGGTGGCGGTGGCCGGTTTCGACAACTTCAGCGTGCCCGTGGTCAGCGGCTGGCTGTGGCACAGCCTCAGTTCAGCCGGCCATTAAGCCAGGAGCATGGCCTCGTAGCGGCGTTCCCAGTCGCGCTGACTGCCGAGACCCGCCACCACCAGCCGATCGTCCGGCTCCTCCCGCAGCCGCAACTGCCACTGGCGGATCAAATCGGCCCGTTCCAGCCAGGCACCCATCACCGCCTGGTGAATCGCCTCGAGGTCCCACTGGCGCTGGGCGGCGATCCCGCCGGCCCAGACCAGCAGATCATCCAGCTGAAAGGGGCGAAAGCCAGCAAAGGCCGGCCCCGCAGCAGGCTGTTGCCCCCCCTGCTCGAGATAAAAGAGCTGCAGGGGATCGGAAAGGCCACAGAACTGGAGCAGATAGGTCATCACTGACCTCCGGAATACTGATTTTCACGCTATCCAGACCTGTCCAGGAAACTGTTCAAAGGGAACACGTGTTTCGCTCTGTCATACATCAGCACTCCCATCTTGCGAGTGCCAGATGATGCAGATCAGAGACAACCGATCTGCAGAAATCAGGCGGCCGCCACCGGCTGGCGATCGCCCGCATGACGCACCGCAGCAGCGAGCTGGTCAAGAACGACGGCCGTGGAGTCGAGATCGATGCAGGCATCCGTGATGCTCTGGCCGTAGGTGAGCTGGGAGCGGTCAGCGCAGAGCTTCTGGTTGCCGGCCACCAGGTGGCTTTCCAGCATCACCCCCATCACGTGATGGGAGCCGCCGCGCACCTGCTCAGCCACCTGCTCGGCCACTTCCGCCTGCCGCCGGTAGTCCTTGTTGGAATTGCCGTGGCTGCAGTCCACCATCAACCGACTGGGCAGGCCGGCCTTCTCCAGTTCGGCGGCGGCGGTCTCAATCGCCTCTGGGTGGTAGTTCGTGCCCCGGCTGCCACCGCGCAGCACCACGTGGCCATCGGGGTTGCCGGTGGTGGTGATGATCGAGGCGTAGCCGTCCTGGTTGATGCCGAGGAAATGGTGAGGACGGGAGGCTGCCTCCACGGCGTTGATGGCCGTGCCGATGCTGCCGTCGGTGCCGTTCTTGAACCCGATCGGCATCGACAGGCCCGAAGCCATCTCCCGGTGGGTCTGGCTCTCCGTGGTGCGGGCGCCGATCGCCGTCCAGCCGATCAGGTCGGCGATGTACTGGGGCACCACCGGATCGAGCAGCTCGGTGGCTGAGGGCAGGCCCATCTCAGCCACGTGCAGCAGCAGGGCACGGGCCAGGCGCAGGCCCGTGTTGATGTCGTAGCTGCCATCGAGGTGGGGGTCATTGATCAGCCCCTTCCAACCCACCGTGGTGCGTGGCTTCTCGAAGTACACCCGCATCACCACCTCCAGGGCATCGCGGTGGCGATCCCGCAGCTCGGCGATGGCACTGGCGTAGTCCTTGGCAGCCGCCACGTCGTGCACCGAGCAGGGGCCCACGATCACCAGCAGGCGCGAGTCGCGGCCATGCACGATGGCCTGGATGCGCTCGCGGGCCTGCTGCACAGTGGCGGCAGAGCGCTCGGTGATCGACAACTCGCGGTGCAACACGGCCGGCGGCACCAGGGGCCGTGTCTCCACCACATGCAGATCTGAGGTGGTGGCGTGCATGGGATCGGGCTGCCTGAGGTGCCGGTCGGGAACATCCAAGCCTAGACATCAGTACCCGGCGAGCTGCTTCTGCAGCCATTGCCACCATCACCGGGGCCGGCGGCCAAGAACAATGGAACCATCGTTCTGAGTGAGGGGCCCCGGGCCCCGTCTACGCCGCATGTCCGCCAGCACCTTCCTCACCGACTACCGCGCCGCCGCCGCCGAGCGCCAGGCCCTGGGAGTGCCGGCCCTGCCCCTCAGCGCCGAACAGACAGCCGCCCTCACCGAGCTGCTGAGTACGCCTCCGGCTGGCGAGGAGCCTTTCCTGCTGGAGCTGCTCAGCGAACGCATCCCTCCCGGTGTCGATGAGGCCGCCTATGTGAAAGCCAGCTGGTTGCTGGCGGTGGCCAAAGCGGAAGCAGCCAGCCCGCTGGTGAGTCCCGTGGAGGCGGTGAAGCTGCTGGCCACCATGATCGGCGGCTACAACGTGGGCGCCCTGATCGAGCTGCTCTCCAGCAACGATGCCGCCATCGCTGCGGCCGCCGCTGAGGGTCTGAGCAAAACCCTGCTCGTCTACGACGCCTACAACGACGTGCTGGAGCTGGCGGAAACCAACGCCTACGCCAAGCAGGTGACAGACAGCTGGGCCAACGGTGAGTGGTTCACGGCCAAGCCGGAACTGCCCGCGGAGATCACGGTCACGGTGTTCAAGGTGGAGGGCGAGACCAACACCGACGACCTCTCCCCCGCCACCCACGCCACCACCCGGCCCGACATCCCCCTGCACGCCCAGGCGATGCTGGAGACCCGCATGCCCGGCGGCCTGGCACTGATCGCTGAACTGAAAAGCAAGGGCCACCCCGTGGCCTATGTGGGCGATGTGGTGGGCACCGGCAGCTCGCGCAAATCAGCGATCAACTCGGTGCTGTGGCACACCGGTACCGACATCCCCCACGTGCCCAACAAGCGCAGCGGCGGCGTGATCCTGGGGGGCAAGATCGCGCCGATCTTCTTCAACACCGCTGAAGACTCCGGCGCCCTGCCGATCGAATGCGACGTGACTGCGCTGAAGAGCGGCGATGTGATCACGATCCGGCCCTACGCCGGCACGATCGAGCGTGCCGCGGGTGAAGCGAATGCAGGGGAAATCGTGGCCCGCTTCGAGCTCAAGCCGAGCACGATCACCGATGAGGTGCGGGCCGGCGGCCGCATCCCCCTGCTGATCGGCCGCTCCTTGACAGACAAGGTGCGCGCCCAGCTGGGGCTGCCGGCCAGCGACCTGTTCATCCGCCCGGTGGCCCCGGCCGACACCGGCAAGGGTTACACCCTGGCCCAGAAGATGGTGGGGAAGGCCTGCGGCCTGCCGGGCGTGCGCCCCGGCACCAGCTGCGAGCCGCTGATGACCACCGTGGGCTCCCAGGACACCACCGGGCCGATGACCCGCGATGAGATGAAGGAGCTGGCCTGTCTGGGCTTCTCGGCAGATCTGGTGATGCAGAGCTTCTGCCACACCGCCGCCTACCCCAAGCCGGTGGATCTCAAGACCCACGCCGAGCTGCCCGATTTCATGGCGTCGCGCGGCGGCGTGGCCCTGCGCCCCGGCGACGGCATCATCCACAGCTGGCTCAACCGCATGCTCCTGCCCGACACGGTGGGCACCGGCGGCGACAGCCACACCCGCTTCCCGCTCGGCATCTCCTTCCCAGCCGGCTCGGGCCTGGTGGCCTTCGCCGCCGCCATCGGCGCCATGCCGCTCGACATGCCCGAATCGGTGCTGGTGAAGTTCACCGGCTCCCTGCAGCCGGGCGTGACCCTGCGCGATGTGGTGAACGCCATCCCCTACGTGGCGATCCAGCAGGGCCTGCTCACGGTGGCCAAGGAGGGCAAGCAGAACGTGTTCAACGGCCGGATCATGGAGATCGAGGGGCTGCCCGATCTCAAGCTGGAGCAGGCCTTTGAGCTCACCGATGCCACCGCCGAACGCTCCTGCGCCGGCAGCACGATCAAGCTCTCGGTGGAGACGGTGAGCGAATACCTGCGCAGCAACGTGGCGCTGCTCAAGAACATGATCGCGCGTGGCTACGGCGATCCCCGCACCCTGGCCCGCCGGATCAAGGCGATGGAGGCCTGGCTGGCCGATCCCCAGCTGATGGAAGCCGATGCCGATGCCGAGTACGCGGCCGTGATCGAGATCGACCTGGATCAGATCACCGAGCCGATCCTGGCCTGCCCCAACGATCCCGACAACGTGAAAACGCTGAGCGAGGTGGCGGGCGACCGCATCGATGAGGTGTTCATCGGCTCCTGCATGACCAACATCGGCCACTACCGCGCCGCCGCCAACGTGCTCCAGGGCCAGGGCGAAAACGCGGCGCGCCTGTGGGTGTGCCCGCCCACCCGCATGGACGAGGAAAAGCTCAAGGAGGAGGGCTACTACGCCATCTTTGAAGCGGCCGGCTCCCGCATGGAGATGCCCGGCTGCTCCCTGTGCATGGGCAACCAGGCCCGGGTAGAGGACAACACCACCGTGTTCTCCACCAGCACCCGCAACTTCAACAACCGCCTCGGCAACGGCGCCCAGGTCTACCTGGGCAGCGCCGAGCTGGCGGCGGTGTGTGCCCAGCTGGGCCGCATCCCCTCCAAGGACGACTATCTGGCGATTGCCGCCGAGAAGATCGATCCCTACGGCGCCGAGCTCTACCGCTACCTCAACTTCGACCAGATCGAGGGCTTCGAGGACCAGGGCCGGGTGGTGAGCGCCGCCGAGGAGGCGAAGGTGCTGGCGGAGGCGTGAAACTTCTTCGCATTCAGCAAAACACTGCCCTTTTATTCACGTCAAATGGCAAGATCGGGCGCCTGAATTAACAGACAAGCAACACTGATGGCCAAATGGGCTGATCTGCCTACGGTCCAAGTGTTCTGTCTGGCTCAGACGATGAAACGCCTCAATTCCCTTGTTGGAACTGCTTTTGCTCTGGCAGCAGCCGGTGCTCTGACCCTCACCGGCTGCCAGCAAGCTCAGCAATCGGTGCAGGATGCAGCCGGAGGAATGGGTGAGGCCGCCAAGACCGCCGCTGGCGGTGCCGCCCAGACCGCCCTGGCACCAGCCGTGAATCCCGTGCTCGACCTGCTGAAAAAGGGTGAAAGCGAAGTGAACAGCGGCAACCTCGCTGGTGCCGCGACCGCCATGGGCGGGTTCAAGGCCCTCTGGGAGAAGGCCGGACCGGTGATTCAACCCCTGGCTGGCGACAAGTGGCCGGCCATCGAATCGGCCGCCAACACCGTGCTGAGCACCTTCAACGGCGCCACCCCCGAGGCCGGCGCCGCCAGCTCGGCTCTCTCCGGCCTGATCGGCCCCCTCAGCAGTCTGGTCGGCAGGTAGCCATCGCCAGGTGAGACGCTGGAGGAACCCTGTCCTGCGGCGTCTCCCTGAACCAGGAAACCCTGCTCTTTGAACCCGCAGTGCCCGAGGCCGGGGCACTGCGGGCCGTGCTGGCCTTTCCCAGCACCTATTCCGTGGGGATCACCAGCCTGGGGTTTCAGGTGGTGTGGGCCACCCTGGCCCGAAGAGCGGATGTGGACGTGCGCCGCCTGTTCACCGACCAGGGTGACCCAGCGCACCGCCACTGCGACCTGTTCGGTCTGTCGCTGAGCTGGGAACTCGATGGGCCGGTGCTGCTCGAGCTGCTGGAGCAGCAACGCATCCCAATCTGGGCTGCCGAGCGCGGCGACGCTGATCCGATCGTGTTCGGCGGTGGACCCGTCCTCACCGCCAACCCCGAGCCCCTGGCGCCGTTCTTCGACGTGGTGCTGCTGGGCGATGGCGAACTGCTGCTGCCCGCCTTCCTCGATGCGCTGCAGGCGTGCCGCCAGGCTCCACGGGGGGAACGACTGAGACACCTGGCGATGGTGCCGGGGGTGTATGTGCCCAGCCTCTACGCCCCCCGCTACGGCGCTGATGGCGAGCTGGTCGCCATCGAGCCCACCGAACCGGGCATCCCCACCACGGTGGCCAAGCAGACCTGGCGAGGCAACACCCTCAGCCACTCCACGGTGATCACCCCGGAGGCGGCCTGGCCCTCGATTCACATGGTGGAGGTGGTACGCAGCTGCCCGGAGTTGTGCCGCTTTTGCCTGGCCAGCTACCTCACCCTGCCGTTCCGCACCCCCAGCCTCGACGACGGCCTGATCCCGGCGGTGGAGAAGGGACTGGCCGCCACCCAGCGCCTCGGCCTGCTGGGGGCCTCCGTCACCCAGCACCCGCAGTTCGGTGAGCTGCTGGCCTGGCTCGACCAGGACCGCTTTGAGGGCACCCGGGTGAGCGTGAGCTCCGTGCGGGCCGCCACCGTGACGCCGGAGCTGGGCCGGATCCTGGCCAAACGGGGCAGCAAGTCGCTCACGATCGCCATCGAGAGCGGCAGCGAGCGCATGCGCCAGGTGGTGAACAAGAAGCTCGCCACCGAGGAGATCTTCGCCGCCGCGCGGTACGCCAGGGAGGGGGGTCTCAGCGGCCTGAAGCTCTACGGGATGGTGGGCCTTCCCACCGAGGGGGAGACCGACGTGGAAGCCACCGCCGAGCTGCTGCTGGCCCTGAAAAAGGCCACCCCAGGCCTGCGCCTCTCCCTGGGGGTGAGCACCTTCGTACCCAAAGCCCACACCCCCTTCCAGTGGCAGGGGGTACGGCCAGAAGCCGAAAAGCGCCTGAAGCTGCTCGCCAAGCGGCTCAAGCCCAAGGGCATCGAGCTGCGACCCGAGAGCTACGGCTGGAGCGTGATTCAGGCTCTGCTGTCGCGCAGCGATCGCCGCCTGGCCCCTGTGATCGCCGCCGCCCGCGGCAGGCACGAGAGCCTGGGGGGTTGGAAGCAGGCCTACCGGGCCGTGCGCGAGGGCGACGCCTCAGGCCCTGAGCCGCTGCCCCCCCCCTGGGAGGAGGTGATCCACACCACCTGGAGCCCGGAGCGGGCACTGCCATGGCAACACCTGGAGGGGCCACTGCCGATCGGCACCCTGGCAAAACACCAAGCTGAGGCGCTCAGCGCTGAGCCCCGCCCGAACTGAACCGCCGCAGTTGGGCTGGCTGGCCGATCAACCAGTTCAATCAAACACCGCCGTACGACCGCGGTACACCATCACCTGGCGGCGCAGATGGAGGCGCAGGGCCCGCGCCAGAGCCAGGCGCTCGCAGTCGCGGCCTTTGCGGATGAGGTCTTCCACCTCATCGCGATGGCTCACGTGCACCGTGGTCTGCTCAATGATCGGGCCACCGTCGAGCTCCTCGGTCACGTAGTGGGCGGTGGCGCCGATCAGCTTCACCCCCCGCTCCCAGGCGCGGTGATAGGGCTGGGCGCCTTTGAAGGCCGGCAGAAACGAGTGGTGAATGTTGATCACCTGGTGACCCTGCATGCCATTGCCGCGGAAGCGGGCCAGAAAACCGGGGCTGAGCACCTGCATGTATTTCGCCAGCACCACCAGCTCAATGTTGTGCTCCGCCAGTAGCTCGAGCTGCTTCTGCTCCGCCTCGTCCTTGCTGCCGGCACTCACCGGCACGTGCACATAGGCAGCCCCAAACCCCTCAGCCAGCTCGCGCAGGTCCGGGTGGTTCGAAACCACCAGCGGCACGGTCATCGGCAGCTCACCGGCCCGGGTGCGCCAGAGCAGGTCCACCAGGCAGTGATCCTGCTTGCTCACGAAGATCGCCACCCGCGGCGGTGCATCGGAGAAATGCACCTGACCCTCACCACCCAGGCGCTCGGCCAGCGCCATCACGGCCGGCTCAATGGCCGAGCGGGGAAGACCGAAACCCTCCAGTGCCCACTCGATACGGCTGAGAAACAAGCCAGCACCAAGATCCGTGTGGTGATCGGCATGGCGGATGTTGCCGCCGTTGGCCGCCACCCAGCCGGAGAGCTCACTCACCAGGGCGGGGCGATCCGGGCAGATCACCTGGAGGATGGCGGTGGCAGACGACGACATCAATCCAGGTGCCCAGTGGCCTCACATCAGATGCATGCGTAGCACCTCACGGTTGGCCCGCCGCACCCGCGCCCGGATCGTGGTCTTGCCAAGACGCTCATGGGCGGCAACGCGATGACAGCCGTTGAAGCCCCAGAGCACACCATCCACCTCCAGCACATCAATCGGCTCCTTCTGGCCCTCAAGGGCGATCGATTCCATCAACACAGCCACCTTGGTCTCGTCGAGGGCCCGCTCCAGCGGGCGCCGGATCGAAGCGAGGGGAAGCACGGCTTCTCGCATGGCTCCAACTCATAGTCATTCCGTTTTAGCGCAGGTGCATCCGCGGTGCCCGTCCCATCGGGCCCAGGGCAGATCGGCCCCGGGATTGCAACCAGCTACAG
>JBILDP010000053.1:0-11652 GCA_044352535.1 Prochlorococcaceae cyanobacterium | reverse complement strand
GGCAAACGGGCCGGCTGGTGGCGATCGAGCGCATGGCCGAGGCCCTCAAACCCCTGCGCGGCAAGCCGCTCTATCTCACCGTGGATCTGGATTGGTTCGATCCGGCGGTGATGGCCGGCACCGGCACCCCCGAACCCGGCGGCTTCCTCTGGAAGGACTTCGCCGCCCTGGTGGAGGAACTGCGCCATCACGACCTGGTGGCCGCCGACGTGGTGGAGCTGGCTCCGATGCTCGATCCCACCGGCGTCAGCAGCGTGCTGGCCGCCAAGGTGGTGCGCAGCCTGCTGTTCCTGCTGGATCGATGAAGCCGATCGCAGCCTGGGAGCAGACGCTCAGTAGCAGCAGGTGCCGCTGGTGCGCTGCTCCCTGAGGCGCTCGTGCTGCTGGCTGATCAGCAGCACAGCGAGGGTGGGGTGGTTGTGCAGCAGGTTGAGGAAGCGCAACCGATCCAGCCGCAGCAGCTCCACGGGCGTGCGGGCCAGGGCATCGGTGCGATAGATGCCGTCACGCCACACGATGTCCTGGTAGCTGAACAGCTCTCCAGGCCGATAGCAGAGCTTTTCGCCCGTCTCACCCACCACCTCCACAATGCCGCGGCGCACGCCGTAGATCGAATCGGCAGGCGTACCGCGCGAAAACACTTTGGCCCCGGTGGGCAGGGTGAGCAGCTCACAATCCACCTGGGCCGCCATCAGCTCGATGGGGGTGGTGAGGCCCGGAGTTGCAACCAATAGCTTCCCCTCCGACAGCAGAGGCAACGAGACTATCCCTGTCTTACAGGGGAGCATCGATCCATCGGTGTGCCGCAGACCGCAGCAGAGCCAACAACACCGGAATTACAGATTTGCTTAAGAAATTCCCCGCCCCATGGGTGCCATGGCCGGTGGGCCTGCCCTACAGCCGGGGCAGCACGGCCTCCAGGCTGAGCTGGCGGTTCGGGCGTGGCTGGGGCTGGCCCGCCGACTGCTGGGGCTCCATCACCGGAAGCCGGGGGGGTCTGGCCGTCCAGTGATGACACCACAGATCGTTGGCCAGATCGGGATGCATCGGCAACTGGCGCAGCTGGCACCAGCCAAACTCCACCCCACTCGGCGGCGCACAGTGGCGGCAGCTGCGGCAGCAGGGGCGTTGAGCCATCCAGACCGATCGCGGTCGCCCAACCTAGAAACGGCCTGCGAAAGCGAAAAGTCGAAACCACCGAATCTTCGGATTCTTTTCTGGCTCGGCACCCATAGGCTCTCCGCCAGCTGCCTCCGCTGCCTTGGCCCTGCTGCGCACCCCCCTCTGTGAGGCCGCCATTGCCGCCGGCGGGCGAATGGTGCCCTTCGCCGGCTGGGAGATGGCGGTGCAGTACGGCGGGCTGGTGGCCGAACACCAGGCGGTGCGCCGGCACTGCGGGGTCTTCGACATCTCCCACATGGGCGTGCTGCGACTGCGCGGTGATGGCGCCAAGGATGCCCTCCAGTCGCTGGTGCCCAGCGACCTGTTCCGCATCGGCCCTGGCGAAGCCTGCTACACGGTGCTGCTCAATGAAGCCGGCGGTATCCGCGACGATCTCATCGTGTACGACCGCGGCTGGGGCCCTGGCGCCGGCGGCGAGCCGGAGAGCCATGAGCTGCTCCTGGTGATCAACGCCGCCTGCGCCGAGGCCGACACGGCCTGGCTGTGCAGCCAGCTCGAGCCCCAGGGGATCACCATCACCGACGCCAAGGGCGATGGCGTGCTGCTGGCCCTGCAGGGACCGGAAGCCCAGACCCGGCTGGAGGCCCTGGCCGGCACCCACCTCACAGGCCTGCCACGCTTCGGCCACCGCCATCTGAATCTGCAGGGCAGCGCGGCAGCAGCGGCGGCCGGGGCCGGCGTGTTCGTGGCCCGCACCGGCTACACCGGTGAAGACGGCTTCGAACTGCTGCTGAGCCGCGATGCGGGCCAGGCCCTCTGGCAGCAGCTGCTGGCCGAGGGGGTGACGCCCTGCGGGCTGGGCGCCCGCGACAGCCTGCGGCTGGAGGCCGCCATGCACCTCTACGGCGCCGACATGGATGCCACCACCAGTCCGCTGGAGGTGAGCCTCGCCTGGCTGGTGCACCTGGAGATGCCCAAGCCCTTCGTCGGTCGTGCGGTGCTGGAGCGCCAGAGCGCTGAGGGGGTGACGCGGCGGCTGGTGGGGCTGGAGCTCGAGGGCCGTGCCATCCCCCGCCACGGCTACCCCGTGCTGGCAGCCGGCGCCCAACCGGGCAGCGAGCCCATCGGCGAGGTCACCAGCGGCGGCTGGTCGCCCTGCCTGGAGCGGGGCATCGCCCTGGCGCTGGTGCCGGCCGAGCTGGCCAGGCCGGGCACCGCACTGGCCGTGCAGATCCGCGGCAAGGCAGAGCCGGCACGGGTCGTTCGCCGCCCCTTTTACAAGGCCTGAGGGGACCCCGGGTGGGACAATCGCCCATTGCTCAGGGAATCAGCGATGCGCAGCCACGGATGCGGCGACCTGCGCCAGGACGCCAGCGGCCAGGCCGTGCAGCTGTGCGGCTGGGTGGACCGGCGCCGCGACCACGGTGGTGTGATCTTCATCGACCTGCGTGACCGCAGCGGCACGGTGCAGATCACCGTGGACCCCGACCTGGGCGCCGCGGCCTTCGCGGCGGCTGAGCACCTGCGCAACGAAACCGTGATCCAGGTGGCGGGCACGGTGCGCGAGCGCCCGGCCGAATCAATCAACGACAAGCTCGCCACCGGGCGTGTGGAGGTGCTGGCCAGCGCCATCACGGTGCTGAATGCCGTGAAGGGCAACCTGCCCTTCCCCGTGTCGGTGCACGACGAGGAGAACACCCGTGAGGAGCTGCGGCTGCGCCACCGCTACCTCGACCTGCGCCGCGAGCGCATGAACGGCAACCTGCGCCTGCGGGCCCAGACGATCCAGGCCGCCCGCCGCTTCCTCGAAGACCAGGGCTTCATCGAGGTGGAAACCCCGGTGCTCACCCGCTCCACCCCCGAGGGCGCCCGCGACTATCTGGTGCCCAGCCGGGTGTGCGGCGGTGAGTGGTTTGCCCTGCCCCAGTCGCCCCAGCTGTTCAAGCAGCTGCTGATGGTGGGCGGCATCGAGCGCTACTACCAAGTGGCCCGCTGCTTCCGCGACGAAGACCTCAGGGCCGATCGCCAGCCGGAATTCACCCAGCTGGACATGGAGATGAGCTTCATGGATCAGGAGCAGATCCTCGAGCTCAACGAAGCCCTGATCGCCACGATCTGGAAAGCCGTGAAGGGGGTGGAGCTGCCCCGCCCCTTCCCGCGTCTCACCTGGCACGACGCCATGGAGCGCTACGGCACCGACCGGCCCGACACCCGCTACGGCATGGAGCTCACCGATGTCTCCGACATCGTGCAAGACATGGGCTTCAAGGTGTTCAGCGGCGCCGTGGCGGCCGGCGGCAGCGTGAAGTGCATCGCCGTGCCAGGTGGCAACGAGGCGATCAGCAACGTGCGCATCAAGCCCGGCGGCGATGTGTTCTCCGAGGCCCAGAAGGCCGGTGCCGGCGGCCTGGCCTTCATCCGCGTGCGCGAGAACGGCGAGATCGACACGATTGGCGCCATCAAGGACAACCTCACCGACGACAAGAAGGCCGAGCTGCTGCAGCGCACCGGCGCAGAGCCCGGCACCCTGCTGCTGTTCGGCGCCGGTGACACCGCCACCGTGAACAAGGCCCTTGATCGGGTGCGCCAGTTCCTGGCCCGTGAGCTGGGCCTGGTGAAGCCCGACCGCGAGAACGACAGCTGGAATTTCCTCTGGGTGGTGGATTTCCCGATGTTCGAGTTCAACGCCGACGAGAACCGCCTGGAGGCTCTGCATCACCCCTTCTGCGCCCCGAACGCTGAAGACCTCGGCACGGATCCGGCGGCCTGGGTCACCACCCTGCCCACGGCCCGCGCCCAGGCCTACGACCTGGTGCTCAACGGCCTGGAACTGGGCGGCGGCTCCCTGCGCATCCACGACTCGGCCCTGCAGCGCCAGGTGCTGCAGACCATCGGGCTGCCACTGGAGGAGGCCGAGCGCCAGTTCGGCTTCCTGATGGAAGCGCTCGACATGGGCGCCCCGCCCCACGGCGGCCTGGCCTTCGGCCTGGATCGCATGGTGATGCTGCTGGCCGGCGAGGAATCGATCCGCGACACCATCGCCTTCCCGAAAACCCAGCAGGCCCGCTGCCTGATGACCCAGGCCCCGGCCGGGGTCGCCGACCGGCAACTCGAGGAACTGCACGTGGCCAGCACCTGGGAGGCGGAGGAGGTGGCGGGCTGATGGGGCGCCTGCGCTCCCTGGTTCTCATCTCTTTCGGGACGCTGTCCCTCTGCGCGGCGATCGCTCCTGTAAGAGCTGCCGATCCCCAACCCCTGCGAGTGGGCGTGGTTCAGAACGCCATGCCCTGCTCTGATCTGAACAACAATCAAGCGGCAGGATCTGCCGTGGATCTGTGGGAGGCCATCGCCCAGCAGCAGGGCTGGCGGTACAGGTTTCAACCCATTCCCACGCCAAACGCTGCCATTGAGACGGCCGCCACGGGCGAGGTAGATGTGGCCATCTCCTGTCTCAACATCATTGCCGAGCGCCTGGAGAAGGCCGACTTTTCCGTGCCCTACCAGGAGGACAGCCTCGCCTTCCTCTCCCGCACGAACAACGAAGGAATCCTCCCCCTGCTGCAGAGAATCGGCAATGAACGGATCGTGCGGGACTCGATCATCTTGCTGTTCGCGATCACCATTGTGGCTGCCGGCGCCCTCTGGCTGATCAGCCGCGGCTTCGACCACAAGGATATCGACAGCGGCCGCAGGCGCAACACTTTCTTTAAAGGCTGGATGATGCTGGTGATGGGAACCGGCATCTACAAGATGGGGCCAAATCCTCCCTCGATTGCCATTATCACGCTGGTCAACATCTGCAGGCTGGTGATCACATCTGTATTCGTGGGCACCACCGCAACTGTGGTTTTTAAATCCACGCTTCCCAGCGACATCTCGCAGCAGGAAGGCCTGATTGCGGCTTTGCTTGATGGGGTCGGCGTTGATGCTGGAACCGTGAGCGAGCTCTGGCTGAAGGAACAGGCTCGAAAGTTCAAGCGACCGGAGCTGCTCGCCAAGATTCAACCAATCAGCGGGGACAAAGCACTGATCGATTCCCTGGAACGCAGAAGAGTTGGCAGCATCATGGCCGACTCGGCACGCGTTCAGGCCCTGAGCAAGAAAATTGAGAACCCAAGGCAGTATCAGATCTCAGCCAAGACTTACAACCAAACCCCTCAAAGCTTCGTTTTTGGAGCTACGTTGAGCAAAGCAAAGCGCGATCAGATCAACAGACAGATCTCCCGAATGCGCTTCGATGGCGTGATCGAAACCATCATCAAACGCTGGGAAAACTCCTGATCCCCGTTCCCACAACATCGCCTCAGACGCGGTGGCCCTCATCAGCCGCTGCAGTGCACCCAGAAACCGAAGGAAACAGGTCAGAAACGGCCCTGAGCCTGGCTGCACTGTCAAAGCTGGAGAAGCCCGGATGGCCGTCGTTGTCCAGATCCCCCTCCACCACCGACCTGGTGCGGCTCTACCTCCACGACATCGGCCGCATCCCGCTGCTCAGCCAGGAGGAGGAATTGATCCTGGCGCGTCAGGTGCAGCGCCGGGAGCGGCTCCTCGCCAATCCCACTGGGGAGGCGCTGGATGGGCAGCAACGCCGCCTGGCCCTGCTGCAGGGGAGCCGGGCCAGGGAGCGGATGATTCAGGCCAACCTGCGCCTGGTGGTGGCCGTGGCCAAGAAGTACCAGCGCCGCGGACTGGAACTGCTGGATCTGGTGCAGGAGGGCAGCCTCGGGCTGGAACGGGCGGTGGAGCGCTTCGATCCCAGCCGCGGGTTTCGTTTCTCCACCTTTGCCTACTGGTGGATCCGCCAGGGCATCACCCGGGCGCTGGCCAGCCAGGGCCGCACGATTCGGCTGCCCGTGCACGTCACCGAAAAGCTCAACCGCATCAAACGGGTGCAACGGGAGCTCAGCATGCGACTGGGGCGGCTGCCACGACTGGCTGAACTGGCCACCGCACTCGATCTCCACGAAGACCTGGTTCGCCAGACCCTCACCCAGGCGCCACGGCCCGTATCGCTGGAGGGGCGGGTTGGGCAAGGGCACGACACCCAGCTGGGCGACCTGATCGAAGACAGCCACGCCACCCCGGAAGAGCTGCTCAGCCGCGATCAGCTGCATGAGGATCTCGAAGCCCTGCTGGCCGAGCTGAGTGGCCGCGAGGCGGCGGTGCTGCGTCAGCGCTTCGGCCTCGACGACGACACCCCCCACACCCTCAGCGAGATCGGCAACGCCCTGCACCTGTCGCGCGAGCGCGTGCGCCAGATCGAGGCCCGCGCCCTGCTGAAGCTGCGCCAACCCCAGAACCGCTGCCGCGTGCGCGACTACCTCGGCAGCCTGGACTAAGCGCCCATTCCGGCGCTAAAACGAAGTCATTGTGAGTTAGACGCCATGGCACCCATCTCCGCGCCCCCCATCGACATCGGCATCCCCGAAGCCCAGCGTGCCGCCATCGCCGAGGGGCTGGGCCGCGTGCTGGCCGACAGCACCGTGCTCTACGCCAAGACCCACGGCTTCCACTGGAACGTGACCGGGCCGATGTTCAACACATTGCACCTGATGTTCATGGAGCAGTACACCGAGCTCTGGACCGCCCTCGACGAGATCGCCGAGCGCATCCGTGCCCTCGGCCACATGGCCCCCTTCGGCGGCAGCACCTACAGCGGCCTCTCCTCCATCCCCGAAACCCATGGCGTGCCCAGTGCCCTGGCCATGGTGCGGGAGCTGGTGGAAGGCCATGAGGCCGTGGCCCGCACCATCCGCAGCGTGTTCGCCGTGGCCGATGAGGCCGGCGACCAGCCCACAGCCGACCTGCTCACCCAGCGGCTGCAGATCCACGAGAAAACCGCCTGGATGCTGAGGAGCCTGCTGGAGGGCTGACCGGGTGCCGCTGGGGCGTTCGGGCTGCGGCCGGTCGCGCCCGCTGACGCGGGCAACACCGGTCTTCGCCCGAGCGCCCCAGCGGAGCAGCGAGCTTGCTGAGGCCGGGCGAGAGCCTCCCAGGCTGAGCGGCCCCGGACACCCTGAGCCGCCGAGCCCCTGTATGGCCTCAGCCAGGCCCAAGCAAAGCTCCCGCTCCTGCGGGGCTGGCGCGGGTGAGACCGGTATTTCCCGCGCAGCGGGGACCGGCCGAACCCCGCCAGCCCCGCAGGCACCCAGTGCACCTTGGCTGCCTGGGTACTTGGCTGCCTGGGTACTTGGCTGCCTGGGTACATTGAGGGATCGGCCACCGGGATATGAGCAAGTTCGTCTTCGTAACCGGCGGCGTGGTGTCGAGCATCGGCAAGGGGATCGTGGCCGCGAGCCTGGGCAGGCTGCTCAAGAGCCGCGGCTACAGCGTTTCGATCCTCAAGCTCGACCCGTATCTCAACGTGGATCCGGGCACGATGAGCCCGTATCAGCACGGTGAGGTGTTCGTCACCGAAGACGGCGCCGAGACCGACCTGGATCTGGGTCACTACGAGCGTTTCACCGACACGGCGATGTCGCGCCTCAACAGCGTGACCACCGGCTCGATCTACCAGGCGGTGATCAACAAGGAGCGCCGCGGCGACTACAACGGCGGCACGGTGCAGGTGATCCCCCACATCACCGGCGAGATCCGCGAGCGCATCCAGCGGGTGGCCGCCAACTCCGGTGCCGACGTGGTGATCACCGAGATCGGTGGCACCGTGGGCGACATCGAATCCCTGCCGTTTCTGGAGGCGATCCGCGAATTCCGGGGCGATGTGGGCCGCCACGACACGGCCTATGTGCACGTCACGTTGCTGCCCTACATCGGCACCTCGGGCGAGCTCAAGACCAAGCCCACCCAGCACTCGGTGAAGGAGCTGCGCTCGATCGGCATCCAGCCGGATGTGCTGGTGTGCCGCAGCGACCGACCGGTGAGCGATGAGCTGCGTCGCAAGATCGGCGGCTTCTGCGGCGTGCGGGAGCGGGCCGTGATTCAGGCCCTCGATGCCGACAGCATCTACGCCGTGCCCCTGGCCATGGAACAGGAGGGCCTCTGCCGCGAGGTGCTCGACGTGCTGCAGCTGGCCAACCACGACACGGACATGGCCGGCTGGGCTGAACTGGTGGCCAAGCTGCGCAACCCAGGACCGGCGGTGAAGGTGGCGCTGGTGGGCAAATACGTGCAGCTCAACGACGCCTACCTCTCGGTGGTGGAGGCCCTGCGCCACGCCTGCCTCGCCTGCGATGCCTCGCTGGATCTGCACTGGATCTGCGCCGAACAGATCGAAAACCAGGGCGCCGAAGCGCTGCTGGCCGGCATGGATGCGGTGGTGGTGCCCGG
The DNA here is from genome assembly GCA_044352535.1 of Prochlorococcaceae cyanobacterium. Taxonomy (GTDB): domain Bacteria; phylum Cyanobacteriota; class Cyanobacteriia; order PCC-6307; family Cyanobiaceae; genus NIES-981. The sequence goes on along the minus strand of JBILDP010000053.1, from coordinate 3,243 downwards.
CGGTTTCGGCAACCGGGGGGTGGATGGCAAGGTGGCGGCGATCCGCTGGGCCCGCGAGCAGCGGGTGCCGTTCCTGGGCCTGTGCCTCGGCATGCAGTGCGCCGTGATCGAGTGGGCCCGCAACCAGGCCGGCCTGGCCGATGCCACCAGCGCCGAGCTGGATCCCGACACCGCGCACCCGGTGATCCACCTGCTGCCCGAACAGCAGGACGTGGTGGACCTGGGCGGCACGATGCGACTGGGCGTGTATCCCTGCCGCCTCCAGCCCGGCACCCTGGGCCAGCGGCTCTACGGCGAGGAGGTGGTCTACGAGCGCCACCGCCACCGCTACGAGTTCAACAACGCGTACCGCAACCTGTTCCTGGAGTCGGGCTACGCCATCAGTGGCACCTCCCCCGATGGGCGCCTGGTGGAACTGATCGAACTCAAGGACCACCCGTTCTTCACAGCCTGCCAGTACCACCCCGAGTTCCTGTCCCGACCCGGCAAACCCCACCCCCTGTTCCACGGGCTGGTCGCCGCCGCCCAGCAGCGTCTGCCCCGCTCGCCCCAAGAAGCCCTCTCCAGTCCTGCCGCCGTTGTCACCAGCCCCACCAGCCACTGACGCGGCCACGGCCGCTGAAGCAGCCACGGCCATCCCAGGCGTGTCGATCGCCGTGGTGGAAACCTTCCACTCGCTGCAGGGGGAGGGCCTGCATGCTGGCCGCAGCGCCTTCTTCATTCGCCTGGCCGGCTGCACGGTGGGCTGCAGCTGGTGCGACACCAAACACTCCTGGCCCGCGGCCTCCCACCCCAGCCGCTCACTGGAACAGCTGGCGTTGGAAGCCAAGGAAGCCGCAGCTGCCGGGGCGGCCTTTGTGGTGATCACCGGCGGCGAGCCCCTGCATCACAACCTGGATGCGCTCTGTGCTGCCCTGAAGCCAGTGGGCCTGCCGCTGCATCTCGAAACCAGCGGCGTGGATCCGCTCAGCGGCGACTGCGACTGGATCAGCCTCTCCCCAAAACGCCATCAACCGCCGCTGCGGGAGCTGCTGGCGGCCTGCCATGAGCTCAAGGTGGTGGTGCACGAGGGAGAGGATCTGGCCTTCGCCGAGGCGATGGCTGCTGCAGCGTTGGCGGCAGGCAACCATCCCACGCTGCTGCTGCAACCCGGCTGGGAGAGCCAGCAGGGCCATGAGCTCGGCATCACCTACGTGAAGGGCCATCCCGACTGGCGCCTCAGTCTCCAGAGCCACAAACAGCTGGGAGTGCGCTGAAACAGAGCCGCTAGATCCGTTTCAGGGCGTCCGTCTTGTCCTTGAAATCACCCAACAGGAGCTGCAGGTAGCTCACCTTGCGCAACTTGATATTGGCCGTGAGACTCATCCCCACCTGCAAGGGCAGAGCCTGGCCGCTTTTGAGCCTGAGTTGCTGGGAACTCAAATCCACCACGGCGGGAAACCGATACACCTGATTGCGCTCATCCGGAGCCAGGGCGTCGGAGCCAATGCTTGTAAGAGTTCCCTGCAGCACACCGAAGTCGGTGGCAGGGAAGGAATCGATTGACACGTCTACCGGCTTGCCAACCCGCACGAAACCGATATCCGAGCTCGCGATTTCGACCTTGGCCTGCAAATCGGAGAATGGCACGATCTTCATCACCGGCTCGCTGGTCTGGGCTACAAAACCAGGACCCTTGGGCTTGAGATCAAACACCACGCCGTCAACCGGTGAACGCAGATCCTGATAGCGAATGTTCACGGAGAGCTCCGTAAGTCGGCTGCGCAGGTCGGCAAGTTCACCATTGATCTGCTGGATCTGCTGCTGAATGATTGCGGTCTGCCGGTTGCGATCAACCTGCACTTTTTCGAGCTCGCCCTCCACTTCCCGCACCTTGTTGTTCTGCTGCAACACCTGGAGCTCAGCAGCAGCACCTGAGCTTTTCAAAGAATCGAGGCGATTGAGGATTTGCTGCTCCAGACCGCGGTTGCGCTGCAACACCTGTTGCTCGGTGTCGTTGAGGCTCAGGTAGCGGGTCAACTCAAGCTGCTTGAGTTGCAATTGCTCCTGCTTGGCTGCGATGCCCTCGCGGATGCTGGCCTGCCGGTCCACCGTCGCCTCGTTGTCGAGGCGCATCAGCAGCTGACCCTTTCGGACCCGCTCTCCTTCCTTCACCAGCAGTTGATCCAGTACACCGCCTGCTGGCATCTGCACTGTTTTCACATTGCCGATCGGCTCCAACTTGCCTGGAGCCACCACCACCTCATCAGTCTTGGCGAGGGCAAGCCAGGCGATCGCCGCACCGGTGGTGCCGATGAGCGTCCAGATGATCGTGCGCACCAGGAAGCGCGACTGCTGCAAACCGAGCTCTTCCCGGTTGCTCTGCACCCTCCGCTCGATCGCAGACTGGGCCGCCTTGACGAGGGATCCGGGCTTGGGAAGTGGCGACATCAGGCGGGCTCCTGTTGGCGATAGAGGGCGTAGTAGCGGCCTCGCTGGTCAATCAACGCGTCGTGGCTGCCGGTTTCAACCACGGCACCCTCGTGCATCATCACGATCAAGTCAGCACGGCGAATGGTGGAGAGGCGGTGGGTGATGAAGAACACCGTGCAGTGCTGCAGACCGTCGAGCAGGTTCTCGCACACCCTGCGTTCGGTGTCGTAATCGAGGGCGCTGGTGGCCTCATCCAGCACCAGCAGACGCGGCCTGGAGAGCAGGGTGCGCGCCAGGGCGAGACGCTGGCGCTGCCCACCGGAAAGGTTGGCACCCCGCTCACCCACATTGGCGCTGTAGCCACCAGGCAGCTCCATGATGAAATCGTGGGCACAGGCCATACGAGCGGCTGTCACGATGGCCTCACTGCTGGCATCGGGATCGGTGAGGGCGATGTTTTCGGCTACGGAACCGCTGAACAGCAACGGCTCCTGTGGCACGATGCCGATCTGACGACGCAACGAATAGAGCTCCACCTTGTCGATGTCATAACCATCAATAAGGATCCGACCACTGTTCGGGGCGTACAGGCGGGAGAGCATCTTGGTGAGCGTACTTTTGCCGCTTCCGCTCTGCCCAACAACGCCCACAAAAGTTCCTGCAGGAATTGCAAGATCAATATGATTCAGCACCAGTGAACCGCCAGGCACAAACGAGAAAGAGACGTCATCAAAACGCACTTCACCCTGAATCGGGGGCAGCGGAATCTTGCCTTTGTCGGCCTCATCCGACTCCTCGGGGGTGTCGACAACATCAGCAAGCCGCTCAAAG
>JBILDP010000229.1:0-3471 GCA_044352535.1 Prochlorococcaceae cyanobacterium | reverse complement strand
TAGCCACCGGCCAGGCCGCTGCTCACCACCTGTCCCGACAGGGCGGCCACCACCGGCGTGCCCTCGGGGGCCGCCAGGTCCTGGCCCGCATGCAGGCGCCAGATGCCGAGAACGGGGTGCAGGCGGAAGCCGAAGTTGCTGCTGTTGATCGCTGAACCGATCACCGGGAACAGCAGCCGGCGGTTGCCGTTGCCAACGATCGGGGCCGGGCGGGGCGTGACCCGGAACACATCCTCCAGCCGGAAGGTGCCGCCCCCCCCGGCCAGCAGCGCCGAAACCGGCACCGTGAGCGGCGGCAGCGGGCGTCCATCAGCCCCCAGGCGCTCAAAGGGCATCGAGCCTTCGCTGCCACTCTCCTGAACGGTGGCGGATTCCAGGCGGCCACGCCAGCGCAGCACCAGACCGGAACGGCATTCCTCCGCCGAGAGGGCGCCGCTGCGACAGGCCTGCTCGTGGGCGGGAACATTCAGCGGCTGCAGCCCCGAGGGATTACGGATCCGGGACCGTTCGACAGGACTCACCACCCCGTCGCGCACCAGGGCATCGAGGGAGTCATCGAAGCGGGTCGAAGGCCTGGTGGGTGGCAACTGCTGGGGCTGGGGCCGAAGGGGGACCGAAGCCGCTGGCGCAGGGGCCGGCTGGGCCCTGGGCGTGAGGGCGGGTGCCGGTGCCGGTGGCGCGGGATCGGCGACACCCGGTTCCACCGGCGCCTGCTCAGCGGCGACGGGGGCCGGCAGAGGGGCGAGCACGGTGGAGGCAACGAGGCCCGCCCCCACCGACAGGCCGCATGCCAGGGCAGTCACACGCGCAGCCAACGCAGCCATGCTCGCAGGGGGCAGGATTGCCGGTCACTCTGCCGCCGAGGTTAGGAGGCGTTCGATCAGGGCTGAAGCCGGAGGGGTCCGGTGACCACGTTGGCCGTGGCCTTCAGAATCGACGCGCCAGGGCCAGCGCCTGGCCCTGGCGGCCCAGGCGCAGGCGGCCATCGGTGTGGAGGCCGAGCACCTGCCAGGTTTCACCGGCATGGGGCCATCCTGCGGCAGGGCGCCACAGCCGGGCCTCGGCAGCCAGGCGCACCAGCTCCGGTTGGTCGGCGTGGGCCCTGGCCCAGTCGAGCCCCGCAAGCACGCGGGCCAGCAAGCGATCAGGACGGGCCTGGGGATGGTGTCTGCGTCCCAGGGCTTCAGCCAGGGAGATCGCCCCGCAGGCCACAGCGGCTGCAGGCACCCGGTTGGTGCCGTTGAGACCCACCCCCACCTGGGCCCAGCGGACGGCTGCACCGCGCAGGCGCAGGCGGGGCAGCAGGCCGGCGAGCTTCCGCCCGCCGATCAGCAGATCGTTGGGCCATTTGATCTGCACGGGCAACCCGAGGGCCTCCAGCTGCTGGGCCAGGCCGACGGCCGCCGCAAGCCCCAGCGAGGCCGAAACCGGGTGCCGCCCCGACCAGCCGAAGGCAGCGCTGAGCCACAGCCCGCCAACCGGCGAGTGCCAGATGCGACCGTGCTGCCCAACGCCGAAGCGCTGGCGCCTGGCCACCACCGCCAACCCGCACTGCATCGACGGCAGCGGACGGGCAGCCCGCTCCCGTGACTCCAGCCAGCGGGCCAACGTGACCTCGGTGCTGGCACACACCGGGAGGCGCCGCAACTGCCAGGTCAGAGGGCCTGCAACCACGCCCCGATGCGTGCGGCACCAGCCAGCAACTCCTCCACCGGATGCACCAGGGCCAGCCTGAGCCAGCCCTCACCGCCGGGGCCGAAGCCGTTGCCAGGGGTGAGGGCCACGCCTGTGGCCTCCAGCAGCTCGGCGCAGCAGGTCTCGCTGTCCCAGCCGCGGCGGCGGGCCTGCTCTGGCACCTCCAGCCAGAGATAGAGGGCCATCGACGGGCGCCGCACGGGCCAGCCCGCCTGCTCGAGGGCAGCCGCCATGGCGTCGCGACGCTGGCGATAGGTGGCGCGCAGCTGCTCGGGCCACTCCGGCGCCTGCTCGAGGGCGGCGATGGCACCGGCCTGAAGGGCCAGCGACTGGTTGAAATCCACCACCCCCTTGAGCTGGCGCAGGGCGGTGATCAACCACTCGGCACCGATCGCAAAGGCGAGCCTGTAGCCGCCCAGGCACCAGCTCTTGGAGAAGGAGAAAAACTCGATGCCGCAGTCCCGCCAGGCGGGATTGCGCAGCAGGGCCGGGGCTTCACCCTCGAGGGCCAGGTCCACGTAGGGGTTGTCGTGGGCGATCACGATGCCGTGTTCGATCGCCCTGACCACGGCCTGATCCACCCAGGCCTGCTCACCGGTGGTGGCGGTTGGGTTGTGGGGAAAGCCCAGCACCATCAGCCTGAGGCTCTGCCACTGGGCCTCAGTGAGCGCCCCGAAGTTGGGCCGCCAGCCTGCCTCAGGATCGAGGGGCAGCAGCAGCGGCTCGGCCGAAGCCAGATGCAACCCGCCCATGTGGGAGGGGTAGTAGGGATCGAGCAGCAGGGCACGATCGCCGGGATCGAGCACCGCCAGCGGCAGGTGTGCGGTGCCCTCCTGGGAGCCCACCAGCAGCAGCACCTCCCGCTCCGGATCCACCTCCGCAGCGAAACGACGCCGGGCCCAGCGGGCCACCGCTTGGCGAAAGGGTGCCGTGGCGGCATGCAGGCAGTAAGACGCACTCTCGGGCTGCCCAAGGGCAGTCGCCATGGCGTTGATGGCCACGGCCGGGGGCTGCAGATCGGTGGACCCGAGGGAGAGATCCAGCAGGGGGGCGAGGGCTTCGGCCTGGGCCCGGGCCCGGTAGGCCGCCTTGCGGCGGTCGTTGCGGGCGAACACGCCGCTGCCCAGCTGGGACACGCGCTGCGAAACCCGCTGCGCTCGCTGACCCGGTTGCGGCTCCGCGATCGCCATCCTCAGAGGTGGCTGTCGAGAAAGGCCTTCAGCTGGGCCTGGGCCATGGCTCCCTCGTGGCGGGCCAGCTCCTGTCCGCCCTTGAAGATCAGCAGGGTGGGCAGTCCCTGGATGCCGAGCTGGTCGCGGCTGGCGGGGTTGGGATCGGCCTCGAGCTTCACCACCTTCAGCCGGTCTGCATATTCAGCGGCAGCCCAGTCCATCAAGGGAGCCATCAGCCGGCAAGGACCACACCAGGGAGCCCACACATCCACCAGCACCGTGGTGTCCGCCTCCAGAACCTCCGCACGGAAGCTGGCATCGGTGAGTTCGGCGACGGCCACAGCAGCAGAACAGACTCAGGCCGATTGTATGGAGCCGGACCCGGCGCCGAGGATGGTGGGGCTCAGGCGCAATCAGAGCTGATCAATCGAGCGCTTGAGCTGCTCCAACTCGGGGTCCACCTCCTTCACCTGCACAGCTTCAACGGCTGCCCCTTCCGGCAGGCTCGCGGCCGGCGCCCCCCCACTCAGACGCTGCTTCATGGCGGCGAGCTCATCGTCGACCTCCGGAGCCCCCTCCAGCGCCGCGAACTGGCTTTCCAGAT
>JBILDP010000052.1:0-11799 GCA_044352535.1 Prochlorococcaceae cyanobacterium | reverse complement strand
TTGGCGACCAGGTGCTCGAGCAGATGGCTGAGCGGTTCCGCACCGCGATCCGGCAGAGCGATCTGCTGGCCCGGCTGGGGGGCGATGAATTCGTGGTGCTGGTGCCCCAGGCGGGCAGCAGAGAGGAGCTCGCCACCCTGGCCCGCAAGCTGGTGACCGCCGCCGAACAGCCCTTCACCCAGCTCAATCTGCCGATCACGCTCTCAGCCAGCGTGGGCATTGCCCGCTTCCCCGAAGACGGCGACACGGCCGATGCGCTGCTGCGGGCAGCCGATCAGGCCATGTATGCCGCAAAGGATGCCAGCCACGCCAAACAGTGACGTGGGTTACCCCGCAGGCAGGGCAGCGATTCCTAGACTGGACGAATGGAACGCAGTGATCTGTTCATCGCCTTTCTGGCCTTCGGGGCATCGGTTTCCACCCTGACAGCCTGGCTCTGGGCCTCCATGGCCAGGCAGCGCTGAGCAACGCTTTCAACCGAGCCAGCCATTCAACCGAGCCAGACACTCAACCGAGCCTGACATTCAACTGAGCCAGGCTTTCAGCTGAATCCCCGCCTCACCAGGGCAGCACCTGGCCATTGGCATGCCAGAACGTGCCGCTGGTCTCCATGGTGAGGGCGTCGATCCGCGCCAGCAGCCCCCGCACGCTCTCCTCGGGGCTGATGCCCTGGGGGTTGAAGTTGATCATGCGCGTGCGCACCAACCCCGGGTGCAGGATCGCCACGGCGATCCCGCGCGGCCGCAGGTCGATGGCCAGGGATTTGCCGGCGATGTTGAGCGCCACCTTCGACATCCGGTAGCCGTAGGACCCGCCGGAACTGTTGTCGTCGATCGAGCCCATGCGGCTGGTCATCAGCGCCACCTTGGCCCCGCGGGGCAGCTGATCCAGCAGGGCCCGCACCAGCAGCAGCGGCGCCAGGGCATTCACCTCAAACTGGCGGCGGATCCCCTCGGGATCGAGATCCTCCAGCCCCATCGACTGAAGAATGCCGGCGTTGAGGATCAGCCCGTTGAGCTCCAGATCGGCGAGGCGCAGCACCAGATCGGCGATTGCGGCCTCACGGCTCAGGTCGATCCCCGCTTCGATCCGCACCCCCAGGGCCTCGAGCTCAGGCGATGGCTCCCGGCACACCGCGATCACCTGATCACCGCGGGCCTGCAGCTGGCGGCAGTACTCCAGCCCGATGCCCCGGTTTGCGCCCGTAACAAGAAACGTGGCCATCAGCTCCAGTGCAACTCCATCGGCGTAGCGCCCTCCAGGCTGCGCTTCACCGGGCAGGCCTCGGCGGCCCGCCGCAGCACGGTGCGCTGCTGCTCACTGAGCCCCTCTGGCAGCGTCACCCACACCGTGAGCAGGGCGATCCGGCGCGGCGGCTCAGGGGTCATGCACTTCTCCACCCGGGCACTGCAGCCCTCCAGGCTCCAGCCATGGCGCTCGGCCACGATGCCCATGATCGTGAGCATGCAGGTGCTCAGGGCCGTGGCCACCAGGTCGGTGGGGGAGAAGCGCTCGCCCTTCCCCTGGTTGTCGGTGGGGGCGTCGGTGTCGAGCGCGCTGCCGGAAGGTCCATGGCTGGAGCTGCAGCGCAGCTCGCCGAGATAGACGCTGTCGATCAGGGTCATGGGGTGACGCCGGTCACGACTGCTCGAGGCGTTTCACAATGAACGCCATCAGTCCCAGGGAACCTGCCAGGGCAACCAACAGGGCGATCGTCATGGCGGCAACACTCGGCAGTGGCGATTCTGACCTGCGGCAGAGCCAGCTGGTGTTTGTCTACGGCACGCTCAAGCGCGGGCAGCCCAACCACCACCAGCTGGCGGGCAGCGCCTTCCGCGGCGAGGCGGAGCTGCCTGGTCTGGCCCTCTACGACCTGGGGCCCTTTCCGATGGCCATCGCCTGTGATGGGGCCAACGCCTGCATCTCCGGTGAGCTCTACGCGGTGGGCACCGATCACCTGGCGGCGCTGGATCGCTTCGAGGGAGCTCCGCGGCTCTACCAACGCCAGAGCCACCGGCTCAGCGATGGCCGTGCGGTGTGGATCTACGTGGGCAGGCCGCGGCAGGTGCGCCATGTGGCCCGGATCGTCTCGGGAGTGTGGCAGGGGCGTCGCTCACAGCTGGCCGCCGTGCTCATTCCCCTGGCTGTGTTGCTTGGCAGCCATGCCTGGGCTGGCGATCTGCACCGCGATTGCCTGGCCCTGGAGCGCAGCCATGGCCAGGAGCGGATCGCGATCGCCAACCGCATCGGCCACAACCAGTCGCTCACCAAGACCATCCGCCTGGCCGAAGCCCAGCCAGCCGACACGCGCAGCCTCTATCGCTGGAGCGACGTGCGGCAGGTCTGCCGAGACCTGTAGCTGGGGTTCTGGCCTGGAGGCTCAGGCGGCCACCAGCCAACGCCCCGCCGCCGCCAGCACCAGGGCCAGCGTCAGCGTGCCCCAGCGACGCCAGCCGGCCGGCTGGAAGCGCGGGATCAGCAGCGCCGTGCCCAGGGCACCCGCCAGCACGGCGGCGCTCTGACAGAAGGCCAGCACATGGGGGTCGGCCTGCCAGTGGGGGAGCGCCGGCCAGCCGAAGCTCACCGGCAGCACCAGACCCGCCTCCTCCAGGCCCAGCGGCAGGTGGCGGGCCAGCAGCAGGGCCCAGAGCAGGGGCAGCAGCACGTAGGGCAGGGCCGCCGCCGCACCCGGCAGGCGCCGCAGCCCCAGCCAGCCCAGCGCCGGCAGCGCCAGGGCCAGGCCCGCAAAGGCCAGCCGCGGCAGCAGCGGACCGCCCTGCAGGTTCTCTGGCGCCAGCGGCAACCAGCCCAGCAGCCGCTGCCAGTGGTGCAGGGCAATGCCGCCGGCCAGCACCAGGATCAGGCCCATCTCGCCGGCGGGGGGATCCATCTCCCGCTGCAGGTCGGCGGCGGGGGGCCGCAGGCGCAACTGCACCGAGCGATGGGGGCAGGCGGCGGCGCAGGTGAAGCAGAGCACGCAGTTGCGGTTGTCGGCGAGGTGGGCCGGATGGGTGCCGAGCGGGCAGCCGGCCGTGGCCAACCCCTCCCCCACGGCCGGCCCACCCTTGAAGCAGCCATAGCTGCTGCAGCTGCCGCTGCAGGTGCCGGCCTGGGCACGCAACTCCGTGATGGCGAGCTTGGCGAACAGGCCGTTCATGCCGCCCACCGGGCAGAGGAAGCGGCACCAGAAGCGCTTCTCAAACAGCAGAGAACCCACCACAGCTCCGGCGGTGATCGCCAGCAGCAGGCAGCTGCTCAGCCAGGCGGTGTTCTCCAGGTTCCACACCTCCTCCCAGATCAGGATCAGCCCGAAGCCCGCCGCCAACAGCGGCGCCGCCCACTGGTCCACCTCGCCCCGCGGCCAGGGCCTGGGCTGCCAGCCCAGGCGCCGGGCCAGCCCCTGGGCGATCTCGCCCCACACCATGAACGGACACACGGCGCACCACAGCCGCCCCACCAGCGGATAGGCCAGCAGAATCAGGGGCCACCACCAGGCCCAGAACAGGTTGAGGGCGCCGTTGTGGGCCCGCTGCTGCGGGCCCAGCCACAGCCACAGGTTCACGCCGACAAACAACCAGCTCACCAGGCCAAACTTGAGTGCGACCCACAGCTGGGGCGCGCGCAGCAGCAGGCGCAACTTCGGCCGCCAGCGCCAGAGGTCGAAGCGCAGCCGGCTCTGGCGGCTCGGCGTCCAGAACACGTCGTCGGGCAGCAGCACCTGGCCGCTGCCGGCCACATCGCGGCCCTGCAGCCGCGCCTGCTGCAGGGCGCGGCTGATCAGCTCCTCCAGCTCGCGCAGGTTGTTGGGGAAGTCGTAGTTCTGCAGCCGTTTCACCACCGCATCGCCCACCTGCGGCAGGCAATCCCAGCCCGTGGTGCGGGCCTGCTGGCGGATGCCGTAGCGCAGCCATTCGCCCAGGTCCTGCCGGCGCACCCGCAGCGGCGGCACCCGAATCTGGCTGCAGGTCCGATCGAAGGCCGGCATCGCCACCTCGGCCGTGAAGAACACCCGCCCGCCGAAGCGCCGCACGCGGCTGCCCTCCCCGGGCGCCTGCCAGCGGCCGCTGCTGGCCAGCTCCAGCAGCGCGACCTGCAGCTCGGGCGGCACCTGATCGAGCTTGTCGATCAGCAGGGCTCCTTGCCCCAGGCACTCCAGCAGCGAGCCCTCGCCGTCACTGCCGGGTGCCCCGAACAGGTTGGCGCCGTCGGCCCGCAGCGTGGCGCCATCGAGCCGCACCAGCAACTGGCGGCGGGCCGGCGAGCCGAAGTGAATCAGGGCGGCGAGGTTGTCTTTCTCCAGGCCGGGCTCGCCGGTGATCAACACGGCCCGGGCACTGGCATCGGCGGCCGCCTGGCGGATCTGCTCGCGCAGGCGCTGGGCATAGCGGCTGGTGCCCACCACCCCGCGCCGGGCCCGGCCCAGCAGGTGGGGCGCCAGCTTCAGCAGGCAGGCGCGGGCCTGATCAGAGGAGCTGGGGGCAGACGCCGGCTCATCCACCACCAGAGGGCACCGATACTGACCCCTCCACGCTCCCACGCCAGAGCCGCGATGACGCTCACCCTCTACGGCGGCGCCCGCTCCAGGGCCTCCATGCCCCGCTGGTACTTGGAGGAGAAGGGCATTCCCTACCAGTGGGTGCAGCTCGACCTGGAGTCGGGCGAACACCGCCAGGATCCGTTCACGGCGATCAATCCCTTCGCCAAGGTGCCGGCCCTGGTCGACGACAGCATCAAGGCGCCAACCGGCGAACCGCTGCAGCTGTTTGAAAGCGGCGCCATCCTTCTGCACCTGGCCGACCGCTACGGCCATGAGTTCACCGGCAGCGCCGATGAGGCGGCAGCCAAGCGGGCCCTGGCCGCCCAGTGGCTGCTGTTTGCCAACGCCACCCTGGCGGTGGCCCTGTTTGTCCCCAGCAACCGCGAGCGCGAGTTTCCCCGTCAGATGGGGGTGCTCGATGGCCTGCTGGCCGCGGGCCGCTCCCTGGTGGCCGGCCCCTGGGGCGATCCCGGCTGGAGCGTGGCCGACTGCGTGGTGCACGCGTACCTGGCCTACCTGCCGATCTTCTTCCCCCAGATCGATCTCACGCCTTACCCCAACGTGCAGGCGGTGATCGCAGCCACCGCCCAACGTCCCGCCTATCAGCGGGTGATGGGGGGCCGTTGAGCGCGGCGCAGGCAGGCAGCGTGCAGGCGGCAGCGCCGTTCCACTGGCGCGGCGAGCGGCTGGAGCTGCTGGCGGGCAGGGCGGTGTGGGATCCGGCCCGGGCCAGCCTGCTGGTGGCCGACCTGCACCTGGGCAAGGCCGAGAGCTTCCAGGCCCAGGGCATCCCCCTGCCCTCCGATGGCGACGCCACCACCCTCAACGCCCTGCTGGAGCTGGCGGCCCAACACCGGCCTGAGCAGGTTGTGGTGCTGGGCGACCTGATCCACAGCCGCCTGGGCCTCACGGGCGAGCTGCGGGCCAAGCTGGCGGCCCTGCCGGAGCTGCTCGGCTGCGAGCTGCGGCTGATCGGCGGCAACCACGAGCGCGGCAGCTGGATCGCTGGCCTGCCCCAGCAACCCAGCCAGGCCCTTGGCCCCTGGTGGCTGAGCCACGAGCCCGAGCCCCGCGACGGCCTGCTCAACCTCTGCGGCCACCTGCACCCGGTGGCCCTGCTGGGCGGCGGCGGCGACCGGCTGCGCCTGCCCTGCTTCAGCTACTGCCCCCGCAGCGAGCGCCTGGCCCTGCCCGCCTTCGGCGCCCTCACTGGCGGCATGCCGATGCCACCCCACGAGCGGCAGTGGGTGATTGCTGATGGGGCGGTGCTGGCCTGGCCCCCGGCAGCAAGAGCCGCCTGAAGCTCACCCCGCCGCCGCCAGGGCGCGCACCACGTCGCCGCGGGTGAGCACGCCCACAGGCTTATGGGCGGCATCCACCACGAACAGGCGCTGGGTGCTGCCCTCGTGCAGCTGTTTGGCCGCCGCCGGCAACGCCAGGTCGGCGGCGCAGGTGTGCACCTTGGCGTTCATCACTTCACCCACGGTGCTGCCCAGCACCTGGTGCACTTCCTTGTTCCAGTTGAGCGGGTTGCGCAGGTAAATCACCGCATCGAGCAGCAGCACATAGGGGCCGGCGTCGAAACCGCTCTCCCGCACCATCAGGTCTTGCTCGCTCAGCTCGCCCACCAGCCCGCCGCTGCCATCCACCACCGGCAGACCGCTGACGTGGTGCTTGCTCATCAGCTTCACCGCATCCTGCAGGGGGGAGTCGCTGGTCACGCTCAGCACCGGAGTGCTCATCACGGCAGACACGGGCTGTTGCACCACGGGCAGGGCTTCGAATCCTTCCATTCTGCTGCCGCGCCTGGTGGCCACAGCAGACTGACGCCATCCCTCCCCCCGCCGATGGCCCGCTTTCAGGAGCTGCTGCGCGCCGCCAACAACCTGCGCCTGCTGGCCGCTATTGGCCGCAGCGGCGGCGAGCTCAGCAGCGTGGCCGATCTGATCGACAGCTTTCTCGAGAGCCCGATGCTGGCGGCCTGCGTGGAGCGCTTCAGGGCCGTGCCCGGCGGCGCCGCCATGCTCGAGGAGCGCTACCCGCCGCTCCAGCCCGATATCGAGAGCCTGCGCCAGCTACCGCCAGGCAGCCTGGGACGCCGCTACGCCGATCTGATCCTCTCGCTCGGCTACGACCCCGAGTTCTTCCGCCCCCGCGACGTGAGCAGTGAGGGGCGCTGGCTCACCCAGCGGATCGCCACCACCCACGACATCCACCACGTGGTGGCCGGGTTCGGCACCGAGGCCGCCGGGGAAAACGGAGTGCTGGCGATCACCGCTTCCCAGATCGGCTTCCCGGGCTACGTGCTGCTCACCACCGCCGGCCAGCTGGCCGCCTTCCGCTTCCAGAGCGAGCGCTTCCCCGTCATCAGCGGTGCCGTGGCCCACGGCCACACCATCGCCCGCCAGGCCCAGTGCCTGGCCGCTGTGAAGTGGGAGGAAGGCTGGGACAAACCTGTGCGCCAGTGGCGCCAGGAGCTGGGGATCACCGACCCGGCCGATCAGGAGACCTACGGGCTGGATGACCAGCTGGGGCGCCTGCCATGAACCGATCCGCACAAGGGAGAGCTTCGGGCCTGCGCCAGTTGGCCGATGGCCTCACCGCCGGCCGGGCCCTGCTGGGTCTGCCCCTGATCCTGGCCCTGTCGACCGGCCAGCTGGCCCTGGCCTGGTGGCTGCTGCTGCTCGGCGGCCTCAGCGACTGGGCCGACGGCGCCCTGGCCCGCCGCGCCGGCGGCGGTTCGGAGTGGGGCGCCCGGCTCGATCCCCTCACCGACAAGATCCTGATCGCCGCGCCCCTGCTCTGGCTGGGTGCCACCGGCCTGCTGCCGCTCTGGGCGATCTGGCTGCTGCTGGCCCGCGAGCTGCTGGTGTCGGGCTGGCGCAGCGGCGCCACGGGCGGTGGGCCGGCATCGCTGGGCGGCAAGGCCAAAACCGTGCTGCAGTTCGCGGCCCTGCTGCTGCTGCTCTGGCCCTGGAGCGGCGCCGACTGGGCACGACTGCTCGGCTGGTGGCTGTTCTGGCCCTCGCTGCTGCTGGCGCTCAGCTCGGCCTGGGGCTACCTGCGGCCGCAGCGCTGATGGAGTCCGCACCGCTGCTGGGGCCTGTGCTGGTTTTTGATGGCGGCTGTGTGTTCTGCCGCCACTTCGCCGAACTGAGTGAACTGCGCAGTGGCATCCCCGGCCTGCAGATCCGCGATGGCCGCAGCGATCACCAGCTGCGCCGCCAGTTGGAGGCGAGCGGCGCTCCCCTGCGCGATGGAGCGGTGCTGCTGGTGGGCGACCAGGTGCTGCACGGCGCCGCCGCGATCCAGTGGCTCTGCGCCCGCATGACTCCCTCTGCGGCGCTGCTGCGCCTGCTGGCCCCGCTGCTGGCCACCCCGGCAAGGGCTGGCCGGCTCTATCCCCTGCTGCTGCTGGCCCGCCGCTGTGCCCTGGCAGTGCGAAGGCTGCCACTGGATCCGGATCAGCCCTGATCCAGGCACACGCTTTGTTTCACTTCAGTCGCAAAGGCGGGGCCACGACCTGCGGCGTGGATTGAACATGCCGATCCTGGAGATGGAGAACTCAGTGCCCTGCGCCCGTGGCGTCCTGCTCGATTCGTCTTGGCCTGGCCGCCGCCCTCGCGGCCCTGGGCATTGCCGCACCAGGACTGGCGCAGAGCAAAACGGCCGCCACCCTGCTCTACAGCCTCGACACCGACTGTTCGGTGAATGGGGTGGTGAATCGCTGCAAGGTGGAAGCCTTCGACGCCAAGGGCACCACGCTCTATCGCACCACCGTGAGCGACAACCGGATCTCCTTCCGCCTGGTGGATCTGAGCGATCTGAGGGGGGCCCAGATCTGGGACAAGGACGCCAAGACCTGGGTGGGGCTCGACCGGCTCAGCCTGGATTTCAAGACCAACACCCTCTGCATCAACGGCGAAGCCCTGTGCTTCACCAATCCCAACTACTTCGCCAGCCTGCGCGAACACTTTCCTGAGCTCCGCGCCGACCTGATCAAGGCCCGCTTCAACGCCCAGGATGGTCGCCTGTCGGCCATCTGCTACTCCCAGGAGGCCTGCGATGCAGGTTTCTGATCTCATTGGCCTGACCCACCGCGCCCTGGCGGTGACCTGCGCGGCCAGTGTGAGCCTGGCGGCCATGCCCGAGCTGGGCTTCGCCACAGACCTGGCGGCGGCTGCCGGCCTGGCTGCGGGGGCCGAGGTGCACGTGGCCAGGGAACGCCAGGGGTCGCGGGCCCGCCCCAGCTCATCCGGCAGAAAGTCTGGCGAGTCAAGGCGCCGCGACAGGCCCGGTGCCAGCTCCCGCTATCCCCGCGGCTCGGCGGCCGGATCTTTGAGCCGACCTGCCCCTGGCTTCAACCGCGGCAACCGCGTGCCGTCGGGCGGCTGGGTGAACAGGACCCCACCGGGCAGCCTCAAACCTGCCACCCGGCCGCTGCGTCCACGTCCGGACCGCCCCGACTGGAATCGCCCCAGCTCCAACCGGCCGAACTGGAATCGCCCCGGTTCCAACCGCCCCGACTGGAATCGGCCCGGCTCCAACCGGCCGAACTGGGATCGCCCCGGCTGGGATCGACCCAACTGGAACCGACCGGGTTGGAACCGGCCCAGCTGGGTGTTCAACCGGCCGGTGCAGATCAACAACATCTATGGCCGTCCCGGCTGGTGGGGACCGGGCTGGAGCAACTCGAGGCCCTGGCGCTATGGCTGGTACAACGGCGGCTACAACCGCTGGAACTGGTGGAACAGTTCCTCGGTGATCTGGGGGATCACGTCGTTGGCGAGTGCCGCGATCATCGGGGCCGCCATCAACAACGCGCTCCAGCAGGACAGGCCCACGATCGTGGTGAAGGACAGCCCTTACGAGCTGGTCTTCGGATCGGTGAATGCCGTGAACAGCGATGAGGTGGTGTTCACGTTCCTGATGGGCGATGGCTCCTATGAAGCCCGTGCCAACTGCAGGGCCGGCACCCTCAACGGCCGCCAGCCGGTGAATCCGGAGGAAGCCCAGCTGATGAACGCGGCCTGCCAGGTGGCGTTCAGCAACTTCTAGGCCCGCACCCGCTTCACGGCCAGGCCGGCCTCCGCGGCCGTGATGGCCGCGAGCACCAGCAGGCCGATCAGGCCCACCAGCTGGTTCTGGGCCTCCGCCGCCCCATCGGCGCTCTGACCCAGCAGCGCTCCCGCCACAAACCAGGCGGTGGCCAGAGCCGAGGTGATCCAATAGGCCTTCCAGCGCCGCTGGTAGAGGTAGCCCGCCCCCAGGCCAGGCACCACATTCAGCAGCACCGCCACCCAACCGGCGGATGCGGCCAGGATCTGGTCACGGGTGGGAGTCATCAGCCGATCAACGCCGCGTCACTGGAGAAGTCTGGCGAGGTGGGCATCCGCTTGGCGTAGTCGTTGGCAAAGCTGTCGGCCAAGGTGGCCTCCAGGTCAAACTCCGGCTCCCAGGCCAGCTCGCGACGCACCCGGGTGATGTCGGTGAGGAAATGGGCCAGGCGCAGCGGGAAAGCCTTGCGGGCCTTCTTGTCGAGGCCGGCGGGATCAAAGCTCCGAATCTCCACACTGGCGGGATCCTTGCCTGCAGCGCGGGCGGCAGCCTGCACCAGGCCGCGGAAGGTAACGCCCTGCCGCCCGGTGCAGTTGTAGATGCGGTTGGCGGCCGCATCCACCTCGATGCAGCGGGCCATGGCGGCGGCAAGGTCGCTCACATGACCCAGCTGGGTGATGGTGCTGCCGTCGCCCGGCAGGGGCACCGGCCTGCCGTGCACGATCCGGTCGAAGAACCAGCTCTCCACGGGGTTGTAGTTGCCCGGGCCCACGATGTAGGTGGGGCGGAAGCTGGTGAAGGCGATGCCCTGGCCGCGCAGCCAGGCCTCGGTGTCGAGCTTGCCGGCGTGGCGGCTCTGGGGATCCGTGGGGCTGTCCTCATCCAGCGGCCAGAGCTCGCTGTCGGCGTAGACGCCGGCCGAGCTCACATACACAAACCGGTGGCTGGGGGCGCCGGTGCGCTCCACCACGGCACGGGAATCGTCGAGGGTGCGCCCCGAACTGTCGACGATCACATCGAAACGGCGACCATCAAGCTGCTGCAGACCCTCCGCGGTGCTGCGGTCGCCGATCAGGTGCTCCACCCCGGCCGGCGCCGGCTTGTTGCCGCGGGTGAACAGGGTGAGGGCATGGCCGGCGGCCAGCAGGCGCTCCACCAGCGGTTTGCCCACGAAGCGGGTGCCGCCCATCACCAGGATGTCCATGCCGATGCCCGCCGGCGGGCCGCGAAACTGGGCGCCATTCTGGTGGTCGCCGTCTCGCCGGGTGATCAGCCGATCGCCCCGCCCGGGCTGAGGCCGGCCAATCCCAGCAGCCGGGCCCAGAGCGGCACCGTGAGCAGCGCCGCCAGGGTGCTCCAGAGCACCAGGGCCGCCGGCCGCTGGGCCATGGCATCGTCCGCGCCGCCCTCGGCCGCTTCCGAGAGCAGCAACACCGACACCGCCGTGGGCGCAGCCGCCTGCAGCACCAGGGGCGCCAGCAGCAGCGACGGCAGCCGCAGCAGCAGCGCCAGGCCCAGCGCCGCCGCGGGAAACAGCAGCAACTTGGTGGCCAGGCTGGGCAGGAGCGAACGGGGCAGGGGCGAGCCCAGCACCGCAGCCATGCGCAGCCCGAGCACCACCAGCGACAGCCACACCACCGCCCGCGCCGGCCACCACAGCCAGCCCGCCAGCACGGCGTGCCAGGGGGTGAGCTGCAGCAGCACGGCCCCCACCAGTCCCTGGCTGGCCGGACTCGAGGCCAACGCCTGCAGCAGCGGTCGCCAGGCCAGGCGATGGCCGGCGATCAGCGACGGCCCCAGGGTCCAGGTGAACAGGGTGGCCGCCAGGTCATAGCTGATCGCATAGCCCACCGCCGCGGGGGGCAGCAGGGCCAGGGCCGCCGGGATGCCGAAATAGGCGGTGTTGCCCACCACTGCCCCCAGCCGCTCGGCCGGCCCGGGGAACAGCCGGGGCAGGCCATGCACCAGGACCAGCCCGGCGCTCACCACCACCAGCGCCAGCAGCACCATCTCGGCGTAGTGCCAGCGCAGGCCGCTGCGCAGCAGCAGACCCATCAGGCTGAAGGGCACCCCCCAGCGCACCAGCGGTGGCGCCAGCACACCAGCGGTGGCGCCAGCACACCAGCGGTGGCGCCAGCACACCGGCCAGCTCCGGCCAGCGCCGCGCCAGCAGCACCCCAAGCAGCAGGGCCGGCAGCAGCTCC
>JBILDP010000228.1:0-3530 GCA_044352535.1 Prochlorococcaceae cyanobacterium | reverse complement strand
CGGCGCCGCAGCGCCTCCACCTGGTGGCCGGCCAGCTGCTCGCCGCTGGCCCAGGCCAGGCCCAGGCCGCTGCCGGCGGCGAAGCACCACGACGCGCTCGCGAGGCCCCGTTCCTGCAGCAGGGCCAGAAGCTGGTCGGGCCGCACGCCCAGGCGCAGCAGCCAGGCGGGATCGGTCGCGTTGGTGGTTGCGGCGCCGTTGCTGCGATCGCCCTGGCCCTGGGCCACGCGCTCCTGCAGGGCCTCGGCATCGAGCTCCTGAACCTCCAGCTCCGGGGCCCGCTCGCGGATGCAGGCGATCTGCTCACCGAGGGTCGGGGCGCTGATGCTGGCCAGGCTGATCAGCAGGCCCTGCTGCAGCGGGGCGCTCCGCTGCCAGTCGAGCCGCTCGGGGCTGAGGCTCGAGCCCAGCAGCCATTGGGCCATGGCCGCCAGCTGGGGCGCCGGCCCACTCAGCCACAGGCCGCGGCGCTGGGGCGGCAGGGGCTGGGTGCGCAGGGTGACGGCCGTGATCAGGGCCAGGGATCCCCAGCTGCCGCACAGCAGCCGCATCAGGTCGTAGCCGGCCACGTTCTTCACCACCTTGCCGCCGGCGCGGGCGGCGGTGCCGTCGGCCCGCAGCAGCTCGATGCCGATCAGCTGGTCGCGCACGCCCAGGTAGCGCTGGCGCAGCCCGCCAGCCAGGCCGCGGGCCACCAGCCCGCCGATGCTGCCGCTGGCCTCGCCGCCCGTTCCGCTGCCCCAGGGCCAGTCGAGGGGTAACCACTGCCGGTGGTGTGCCAATTCCTCTTGAAGCACTACCAGTGGTGTGCCGGCCGCCACCGTGACCGTGAAATCGCCGGGGTTGTGCTCCACGATCCCGCTCAGCCGTGCCGTGCTCACCACCAGGGGCTCAGCTTGTCTGTGGGGATCGGCCTGCACCGCCGGGCCCCAGTGCAGCCGGCTGCACTGGCCGGCGGGCAGCCAGGCGATGGCCTGCCGGTGCAGGTCGTGCACCAGCTCCTGCAGCTCGCTTGGCTCAGGGCGCATCACGGCACGATGGTGCCATGGCAGAGAGGTTTCAAGCAGAGAGGCTGAAAGTCGTCGTGCTCGACGACGACCCCACCGGCTCCCAGACGGTGCATGGCTGTCCGCTGCTGCTGCGCTGGGACACCGAGAGCCTGCGGCGCGGCCTGGCCCACCCCTCGCCGCTGCTGTTCGTGCTGGCCAACAGTCGCGCCCTCGACCCGGCGGTCGCCGCGGCCCGCACCCGGGAGATCTGCCGGGCCCTCAAGCCCGTGCTGGAGCAGGCCCAGGCGGCCGGCGAGCTGGATCAGTGGCTGATCGTGAGCCGGGGCGACTCCACCCTGCGCGGCCACTTCCCACTGGAGCCCGACGTGATCGCCGCCGAGCTCGGCCCCTTTGATGCGGCCTTCCTGGCGCCGGCCTTTCTGCCGGGTGGCCGCACCACGCTTGGTGGCGTGCACTATCTCCAGGGCCACCCAGTGCACACCACCCCCTTCGCCGCCGATCGGCTGTTTGGCTACGGCACCAGCGATCTGGCGGCCTGGGTGGAGGAGAAGAGTGCGGGGCGCATTCCCGCCGCAGCCGTGCAGCATCTCTCGCTGGACGACCTGGAGGGCGATCCGGATCACCTCTGCCAGCGCCTGGCCGGTTTGCGAGGCCAGCCCTGGGTGGCGGTGGATGCGGAGCGGCCGCAGCACCTGGCGGCCCTGGGAGCCGCGGTGCGGGCGCTCACGGCTCCAGCAGCGGCCGAGCGCTGGGGCCG
Source organism: Prochlorococcaceae cyanobacterium (assembly GCA_044352535.1). Classification (GTDB taxonomy): domain Bacteria; phylum Cyanobacteriota; class Cyanobacteriia; order PCC-6307; family Cyanobiaceae; genus NIES-981. The sequence continues at coordinate 1,763 of JBILDP010000228.1, read as the reverse complement.
GCCGCGGCGGTTCCTGTTTCAATCGGCCGCCAGCCTGCTCAACGGGCTGGTGGAGCTCCCCCCGCCGCCCTTCGATGCCGAAGGGCTGGTGGCCCTGCGGCGCCGGGATGGGGCCGGGCAGCCATTGCCGGGCCTGGTGCTGGTGGGGTCCCACGTGCCCCTGGCCGATGCCCAGCTGCAGCGGCTGCTGGCGGAGCCTGGCTGCGGGGGAGTGGAGCTGCCGGTGGCCAAGCTGGCCCGGGTGCTCGAGGGGCCGGCCCCCGACGCCCTGCTGGCCAGCCTGGAGGCCCAGTGGGGGGAGCAGCTGGAGGCGCTGCTGGCCTCGGGCCGCACCCCGGTGCTGTTCACCAGCCGCGGCGAACACGGGTGCCGCCACGCCGAGGAGCGTCGCCGCCTGGGGCAGGAGCTCGCAGGGCTGATGGCCCGCCTGGCCGCCCGCCTCGCCCCCCGCTTGGGCTACCTGATCAGCAAGGGGGGCATCACCAGCCACACCCTTCTCGCCGACGGCCTGGCCCTGGAGTGGGTTGACCTCCAGGGTCAGCTGCTTCCGGGCCTGTCGCTGGTGCGGGTGCCCGCCGCTGGCCCAACGGAGGGCCTGCCGGTGCTCACCTTCCCGGGCAACCTCGGCGATGGCGACAGCCTGGCTCAGGCCTGGGCGCTGATGGAGGGAGGCGCGCTGGCCGGTACCCGCTCCAGGTAAGGGGCGACGGGGATCGGTGCCACCTGCCGGTAGCCCACGGGCAGCCAGAGGTCACCCGCCGTGCTTTGCACGTGAATCTCCCAGTGGTAGAGCCCGGTGTAGGCCCGGGGGTCGTCCCGCAGCAGGGCGGCGTAGTGCAGCACGGCCCTGCCGTAGTGATCGCTGTTGTTGTAGCCCCACAGCCCTTTGCGGATGTCCTTCAGCCCGCCGCGGCGCACCAGGTAGCGGGCGGCGGCCTGGATGGCGTCGTGGGGGTCGCGGATGTTGCCGGCGCCCACGCCGGGCTGGGCCCAGGTGGTGGGCAGGAACTGCATCGGCCCCTGGGCGTTGGCCACCGACACCCCGTCGATGCGGCCCATGCCCGTTTCCACCAGGTTGATCGCCGCCAGCACCTCCCAGGGGATGCCGGTGGCGGCGGCGGCCTTGCGGTAGTGGGCGAGCAGCTCCTCGGCGGGCGCAGGCGGGATGATCCGCCAGGCGGGCAGGCGGCTCAGGCCGGGATGGCCCCGGTGCATGGCCAGGAATTCCCGACGGGCCGCCAGATGCAGCTGGGCCACGTGCTGCCAGCGCTCCGGCAGGAGGGCCTGCACGCGGGCGGCCTGCTGCGGCTGCCGGGACAGCACCCGGTAGATCACCTGCTGCTGGTGGCCCAGGCGCGGCAGCTGATCGGCCGGCGTGGCCGGATCGCGCAGGGCGGTCTCCACCGCTGCCAGGAGCTGGGCGGTCGTGGCCGGATCGGCCGGCACCAGGGGGTAGTGGCGCCTATCGCTCTGGCGCGGCAGGGCTGGGTGGCTGGGCAGATCGGGCCCGGCGGTCGCCTCCCTGCTGCTGGCATGGCGGCTGCCGCTGGCCGGGGCGTGCGGATCCAGGCCGAGGCCGTCGACCCTGCCGATCAGGGCCCCGAGGCCCACCAGGCCGCTGGCCACCAGGGCGGTTGCCAGCAGGCCGGTCGCCAGCGGGGCGGCACCAGGGCGGGGGATGGCCATGGCAGAGCTCCAGCCGCGCTGAGTTCGACGCTACCGGCTGCGGCCGGCGGGGCTGCGCGCCAGAGCCGGATCGAGGG
>JBILDP010000226.1:0-3537 GCA_044352535.1 Prochlorococcaceae cyanobacterium | reverse complement strand
TCAGGCCGGCAAGGGGCAGTCCGGCCGTGGTGGTCACATCCAGGGCCATGGCGGCTCCCTGGGAGAAGCCCAGCAGCACGGTGGCCGGCAGCGGCACCTCAGCGGCCAGCTCCTCCAGGCGGGCCAGCAGGGCCTGCCGGGCCGCCGGCAGCTGGGGCCAGTTGGGCTGCTGCAGGTCGTACCACTGGCGGCCCACGCCGGCCGGATGGGGCAGCGGTGCCTGCAGGGCCACCACGCTCACATCCGGGCCCACCAGCAGGGGGCCGAGATCCAGCAGGTCATGGGCATCGGCGCCCCAGCCGTGCAACAGCACCAGCCGGTGCGCCGCATCCCTGGGGCCAAGGCGGATCAGGTCGGGTTCCGGAGCCATCACGATGCGCGTGCACTGTCTGCGTAGGTTGGCTGGTCACACCACCCCGCAGCAGCCATGTCGCCCACGGCCCTTCTCAGTGTCTCCAACAAGGAGGGGCTGGTGCCACTGGCCCAGGGCCTGCTCGATGCCGGCTACCACCTGATATCCAGTGGCGGTACGGCCAGTGCGCTGCAGGTCGCTGGCCTGCCGGTCACCAAGGTGGCCGAGCACACCGGGGCACCGGAGATCCTGGGCGGGCGGGTGAAAACGCTGCATCCGCGCATCCACGGCGGCATCCTGGCCCGGCGCAGCGATTCCTCACACCAGGCCGATCTCCAGTCCCAGGGCATCGCCCCCATCGACGTGGTGGTGGTGAATCTCTACCCCTTCCGCGAAACCGTGGCCGATCCGGCCGTGGGCTTCGACACCGCCATCGAGAACATCGACATCGGCGGGCCGGCGATGGTGCGCGCCGCCGCCAAGAACCACGCCGATGTGGCGGTGCTCACCAGCCCGAGCCAGTACGACGGTTTCCTGGCGGCTCTGAAGGCCGGCCAGGTGGATCAGGCGTTGCGGCGCCGTCTGGCCCTGGCGGCCTTTGAACACACCGCCAGCTACGACAGCGCCATCAGCACCTGGCTCGCTGGCCGTCTGGCCGCGGCGAGTGCCGAGGCCGCGGCAGAGCCGCTGACGCTGCAGCTGCCGGCCCGCCAGAGCCTGCGCTACGGCGAGAATCCCCACCAGAGCGCCACCTGGTACTCCCAGGCCGACGCCGGCTGGGGCGGCGCCGCCCAGCTGCAGGGCAAGGAGCTCAGCTACAACAACCTGATTGATCTGGAGGCCGCCCTGGCCACGGTGCGGGAATTCGGATTCGGGCCCGGGTCCCAGAGTGCCGCCGTGGTGGTGAAGCACACGAACCCCTGCGGTGTGGCCACCGGCGACAGCTGCGCCCACGCTCTGCAGCGGGCTCTTGATGCCGATCGGGTGTCGGCTTTCGGCGGCATCGTGGCCCTGAATACGCCGGTGGATACGGCCGCGGCGGCCCAGCTCACCAGTCTGTTCCTTGAGTGTGTGGTGGCTCCAGGCTTCGATGCCCCTGCCCGGGAGCAGCTGGCGGCCAAGGCCAACCTGCGCTTGCTGGAGTTGCCGGCTGAGGCGATCGCGCGAGCTTCGCGGCAGCAGCTGCGCACCGTGCTGGGCGGGGTACTGGTGCAGGAGCTCGACGATCAGCCTGTGGAGGAGGGCGGCTGGCAGGTGGTGAGCGAGCGCCAGCCCACGCCCCAGGAACTGGAGGATCTGCGCTTTGCCTGGAAACTGGTGCGCCATGTGCGCTCCAATGCCATTGCCGTGGCCAAGGACGGACAGAGCCTCGGTATCGGTGCCGGTCAGATGAATCGGGTGGGCTCGGCCCGCCTGGCCCTGGAGGCCGCCGCAGAGCAGGCCCGCGGCGCCGTGCTGGCGAGCGATGGCTTCTTCCCCTTCGACGACACCGTGCGGCTGGCGGCTGGCCATGGCATCACCGCGGTGATCCAGCCGGGTGGCAGCGTGCGGGATGCCGATTCAATCGCCGCCTGCAACCAGCTGGGTCTGGCGATGGTGGTCACCGGCCGCCGCCACTTTCTCCACTGAGGCGGTAACTTCGCCCGAACGCCCTGCTGCACCATGCCCGAGTCGCTCGCCTACAACCTCAACTTCCTGCACCCCCTGCTGATGTGGGTGCTGCTGGCGCTGTCTGGCTACGGGATGTTCCTGGGGATCAAGGCCAAGAAGACCCGCACTGCCGACGCCGAGGCCCGCAAGACCCTGATCAAGGGGCAATACGCCAAGCGCCATTTCCAGATCGGCAGTGTGCTGTTGGCCGTGATCGTGCTGGGCAGTTTCGGCGGCATGGCTGTTACCTACCTCAACAACGGCAAGCTGTTTGTGGGGCCCCACCTCTTGGTGGGTATTGCCATGACCTGCCTGATCGCCCTGGCTGCTGCGTTGACGCCGCTGATGCAGCAGGGCAACCTGATTGCCCGCAAGGCCCACGTGGGCCTCAACATGCTGATGATGACCCTGTTCCTGTGGCAGGCGGTGAGTGGCATGCAGATCCTCAACAGGATCTGGGAGAACAGGCCGGCCTGAGAGCTAGAACTGTGCCCGTCGCCGCGGCGGGCACTCCAGCCCATGGCTGGCATGGAAGTCTTCCTGCACCTTCCAGGTGAGTCGCCTCGAGATCTGGCGCACGATCTGGCGCAGGAGATGTTCGCCGCTGCTCTGCACCAGACCTTCCGGCAGCAAGGTGATCACGCCCGGCAACTTGATCCACACACTCAGGTCGAGTTGCCAGCGCACCTCGGTGAATGCCGTGTGAGTTTCGGTCTGGGCCTGGGGCTCCTGCTCAAGCTCCAGGGCGGCGTTGAACTCCACGTCGTAGAGCTGCTCGTCGAGCGTGCCCATGTTTGAGGCGGCGCCAGGCACGGTCAGGATGCGGTACACCCCCTTGCACTGGGGCAGCAGCTCCAGGCCGATAGTGGGCTCCACCTCAAAGCCAAAGTTGCCGAATCGTCCGAGGGTGAGGGCGTAGCCGTTGCGGCTCAGTGGGGTGACGCGCATCGGTGCCGCACAGCGGCGGAACCAGCCGTCATGGCGATCGAGATAGGCCCCGACCACTGCGGCGGGGGCACGCATCTCCATCAGATCGGCGAACTGGCTGCTGTAGCAGCGCACGCGCGAATCGGAGCTGTGGCGCAGGCGGTCGCTGCCTGCAGCGTCGGCGCCCAGAGGAAATTCAGCGCTCGCCTGGGGTTGGAGTTCGGGCGATGCCGTCAACAAAGGGCTGACCGGAACGGCCGGATGCAGATCTTTAATCAATGTAAAGCCCCCTGGGCCGCTCAGCCCGCCTCGCTCAGCCCGATCAGGCGCTCGATCACATCTTCCACAACCCGATCAGGGGTCGAGGCCCCGGAGGTGATGCCCACGCGGATCGGGCCCGCGGGGAGGAAGGGTTCCTCCAGCTCCAGTTCTCCTCCCAGGGGCATGTGCTCGATGCGGTTGCCAGGCCCGATCCGCTCGGGCGTGTCGATGTGGAAGGAGCGGATGCCGCGGCTCACGGCGATCTCCTGCAGGTGGGTGGTGTTGGAGGAGTTGTAACCCCCGATCACCACCATCAGATCGAGAGGTTCGTCCACCAGGGCAAACAT
>JBILDP010000227.1:0-3537 GCA_044352535.1 Prochlorococcaceae cyanobacterium | reverse complement strand
GCCTTGATCTGCTCGTGGCCCTGGTCGCCGTTCCAGCTCAGCTCCACCGTGCCTTCGAGCAGGCCATACATGCAGTCGCCCACCTCGCCCGAGCTGAAGATCAGCTGGCCGGGCTCCACCGTGATCACCTCGCCGGAGCTGGCCAGGGCACGCATGGTGTCGAGGGCATTCACGGAGGGGTGCAGGAGGCGAGGTGGGCCCAGTGTGAACCACCGGGATCAGGCGGAGATCAAGGGGCGATTAAGGGCACCCGATCAGCAAGGGCAGGCGATCAGCTGCGCCCCACGGCCAGGGCCGCCCCGAGGCCGCCCTGCACGTCCTGGGGCACCAGCCGGCCGTCCTTGTCGGTGTCGAGGGCGTCGAACACCGCGTCGCTGCCCAGCCACTCCTCGCGGGTGATGCAGCCGTCGCCGTCGAGGTCGTTGAGCAGGAAGATCTCCTGCACCGCGTGGCTGAAGGCGGAGCCGCCCTCCAGTTCGGCCAGGCGGTGGGCCAGCTGGGCCTCCAGCGTCTCGATCGCCTTGCAGAAGCCGCGGATGCCCTCGTCGAGCTTGTCGGTGGCCATGGCGTCGTTGGCCAGCATGGCGCGGAAGCCGGCCTCATCCAGGTGGATCTGGGCCTCGGTGGGGGCCGGATCGAAGGCGTTGAGCCTGCGCTCCAGCACCCCCTCGGTGCAGCGCAGCTCATCCAGCAGCGCCGGCGAGATGGTGAGCAGGTCGCAGCCGGCCAGCTCGATGATCTCGTCGGTGTTGCGGAAGCTGGCCCCCATCACCTCGGTCTTGTAGCCGTAGGTCTTGAAGTAGTTGAAGATCTGGGTCACCGACACCACGCCCGGATCCTCGGGGCCGGGGTAGCTGTCGCGGCCGGTGCTCTTCTTGTACCAATCCAGGATCCGCCCCACAAACGGGGAGATCAGCGTGACGCCGGCCTCGGCGCAGGCCACCGCCTGGGCGAAGGAGAACAGCAGGGTGAGGTTGCAGTGGATGCCCTCCTTCTCCAGCTGCTCGGCGGCGCGGATGCCCTCCCAGGTGGAGGCCACCTTCACCAGCACCCGGTCGCGGCCGATGCCCGCCTGGCGGTAGAGCCCCACCAGCTTGCGGGCCTTGGTGATCGTGGCCTCCGTGTCGTAGCTCAGTCGTGCATCCACCTCGGTGGACACCCGCCCGGGCACGATCTTGAGGATCTCCTTGCCGAAGGTGACGCAGATCTCATCGAGGGCCTCGCGCACCACCTCCTCGGCCCGCGCCCCGGCGCCGCACACCTCGCGCGACTCGCGCAGGGAGCGGTCGATCAGCTCCTGGTAGGTGGGGATCTGGGCGGCGGCCAGGATCAGCGAGGGGTTGGTGGTGGCGTCGCGCGGCGTGAACTGCTTGATCGCGTCGATGTCGCCGGTGTCGGCCACCACCACGGTCATGGCGGCGAGTTGGTCGAGCAGATTGGCCATGCGGGGGCGCGTTGGGGCGGCCGAAGGGGGTTGCTCCACGCTAGCCAGCCTGTCTGAATTCACCCGTGGCCGGGTTCCGATCCTTGAGGGAACCCCGACACGCCCCGCTAGCCCTTCGTGACCGGCTTGCTGGGGGGAATCCGCTCGAGCACCAGCAGGGCATCGATGATCTGGCGTGCCACCGGCGCCGCCACGGTGGAGCCGTAGGTGTTGCCCCCCTTCGGTTCATCCACCACCACCAGCACCACATAGCGCGGGTCGTCGATCGGCAGATGGCCCACGAAGCTGGTGATCAGGGCGCCGGGGATGTACACGCCGCGCTCGGCCTTCTGGGCGGTGCCGGTCTTGCCGCCGATGCGGTAGCCGGGCACCGCGATCCCCAGGCTCTTGCTGCGCGACACCACCTGCTCCATCCAGCCCATCACCGTCTTGGTGACCGCCGGATCGAGCATCTGCACGCCGCCGGCCGCACCGCCGCTGGCCAGGGCCTCACCGGAGCGCAGGCCGCGGGTGATGTGGGGGCTCACCAGCCGGCCGCCGTTGGCCAGCATGGCGTGCAGCTGCACCAGCTTCAGCGGGGTGAGCGAGAAGCCCTGGCCGAAGGCCGCCACCGCCGGCTCGATCGCATGGCCGGTGAAGGCGTTGCGGCTCTTGAGTTCGCCGGCCACCGCGCCGGGCAGGTCGGTGTCGATCGGATCGCTGATGCCGAGGCGATCCAGCCAGCCCCAGAAGCGGCCGCGCGGCACCTGGGCCATCGCCTGCACCATCGCCACGTTGCTCGACACCTCCAGCACGGTGGGGAAGTCGATCAGGCCGTTGCCCTGGCGGTTGTGGTTGAAGATCGGCCAGCCGCCGATGGTGAGCTGGCCGTTGTCGTGCACCTTGCCGCCGGGCTGGATCGCCTTCTCCTGCAGGGCCAGGGCCAGGTTGATCGGCTTGAAGGTGGAGCCGGGCTCGTAGAGGTCCTGCACCGACCACTCGCGGAACAGCCCCGGGTTGAAGTTCCAGAACCGGTTGGGGTCGTAGGTGGGCACCGAGGCCAGCGCCAGCATCTCGCCGTTGCGCACGTCCATCACCAGGGCGGCGGCCCGCTTGGCGTTCCACTTCTTCACCTGCGCCGCCAGCGCCTGCTGGGCCACCTGCTGCAGCCGCGAATCCAGGGTGAGCTGCAGGCGCAGGTCGTCGCCGTAGAGGGAGCCGGCCTTGATGCCCTCCGGCAGCGGCGTGCCGTCGGCGCCGCGGCGCATGCTGAGGGTGGTTTCCTGGCGCTTGAGCTCGCCGTCGCGGCTCTGCTCCAGGCCGGCCTGGGGCACCCGCTCCAGGTTGAGGAAGCCCACCACGTTGGCAAACAGCTGCCCCTGGGGATACACGCGGCGCGGGTAGGCCTCCAGGTCGAGGCCGCTGATCCCGAGCTGGCGTACCCGCTCGGCCGTTTCCGGGTCGAGATCGGCCTGCAGCTTCACGCCGCTGCTCTTGCTGGCCATCGCCTGCAGCAGCTTGGCCTTGGGCTGGGCCAGCACCGGCGCCAGCCGATCGGCCACATCGCTGGCCTGGCGCACCTGCTGGGGGTCGTCGCCAGGGAAATTGAAGTAGCGCGGGTGGGCCCAGAGGGTGAAGCGCTCCTCGTCGAGCGCCACCAGTCGCCCGTGGCGGTCCACGATCGTGCGCCGCTTGCCCAGGGGGGTGATCGCCTTGGTCTGGATAGCGCGGGCCCGGCTCTGCAGGTTGCTGGAATCCACCACCTGCAGCCAGGCCAGCCGCAGGGCCAGGCCCGCCAGGCCGGCGCAGAGCAGGCCATACACCGCCAGCAGCCGGCCCACCGGCACCGGCTGGATCGACACCACCCGGCGGTTGCGCCGGTTGCTGAGGGTCTGGGCCATGGGCTAGTAGCCCGCCGGGATCTGCCGCGCCTGCAGCCGCTCGAGCAGCTGGTCGGCCGTGTCGGTGGCGCGGGGCGAGGGCGCCTGCAGATACACCAGCTTTTCGCTGCGGGTGGCCTCCAGCCAGCCGGGCCGCTTCACGGCGCCCATGTGGTGCTGCTCGAGCATGGCACTGGCCTCCTGCATCCGGTGCTCCAGCACCTGGGCGGCCTC
>JBILDP010000225.1:0-3547 GCA_044352535.1 Prochlorococcaceae cyanobacterium | reverse complement strand
GAGAAGCATCAGCACCAGATCGGCGGCCAGGGTGGCCAGCGCAATCCCGCGGGGCAGGCGGGGGTCGCTGCCATCGCCCGGCAGCAGGGGCATCAGCAGGGCCACGGCCGCAGGCAGCAGCACGATCACGCTGAGCCAGGGAAAGGCCTGAGGAACGGGGATGGACGCGGCCAGGAGCGGCAGGTTGGCGTCCATCGCACCCTCTCAAAATTGTGAACGAATTTATCAGCGCCCCTGGCGCGCCTGGGTAGATCTACCTAGTGCCTGCCGGCGGATGGGTTGTCGGGCAGGGGTTCCCAGCGGCTCCCCTCCTGCTGCACCCCGAGCACCTCGCCCCGCGACTCCACCCCGGCACGGTGCCAGGCCCGCACCATGGCCAGGCGCACATCCGCCGCCACCTCGGGGCGGCACAGCGCCAGCAGGCTCGGGCCGGCGCCACTGATCACGCATCCCCAGGCACCGGCCTCCAGGGCCGCTTCCCGCACCTTCTGACCGCCGGCGATCAGGCCCCAGCGGTAGGGCTCATGGAGCCGATCGTGCATGCCGTCGCTGATCAGGTCGCCGTTGCCGGTGCGCAGGCCCTGCAGCAGCAGGGTGAGGGCTCCCAGATTGATCACCGCATCGCCCACCGGGATCGATTTCGGCATGGCCCGCCGCGCCTCGCTGGTGGTGAGGCGGATGGCCGGGATCGCCACCACCGCCGCCACCTGGGGCGACCACTCACAGCGCACGACCCGCCAGCGGTGGGATGCGGCCTTCGCCGTCAGGCAGAGGCCGCCCACCAACGAAGGCACCACGTTGTCGGGGTGGCCCTCGATGTCGATCGCCAGCTCCAGCAGCTTTTCCTTGCTCAGGGGTTCTCCCACCAGGGCGTTGGCTCCGATCAGGCCGGCCACGATCGCGGTGGCGCTGCTGCCCAGACCCCGGGCCGGTGGCACTGCCAGGCGCACTCGGGCCTCAAGGGCCACCGGTTCCTCGCCCGCCTCCTTCCACACCCGCTGGGCCGAGCGGTACACCAGGTTGTCGGGGCCGCCGCGCAGGTGGGAGCCCTCACTGCCCTCGATGATCAGGTCGAAGCGCTCGCTGTCCCCCTCGATGCAGCGCATCTCGAACACGTTGTCGAGTGCCAGCGCCGCCCCCAGGCAGTCGAACCCAGGCCCCACGTTGGCGGTGGTGGCTGGCACGTGCACGACTACCCCTTGTCCAAGCCGGGGACGCGTCATGGTGAAGGTTCTGCTGGCGCCAGTGTCTCAGCTCGGCCGTCTGACGCCGGCCGTCAGGCCACCAGCATCCGGGCCCGGCAGGCGGCACTGAAGGGACCGATCGCCGGATCGGTGACGGCCTGCACCGGGATCGTGTCGAGGGCTGCCTGCAGCCGACCCTTGGCCAGGAAGGCCTCCAGGAATCGCGGGCTCTGCAGTTCCGCCAGCAGCTTGCTGGCCGTGCCGCCGGCCAGCCAGATGCCGCCGCGGCAGAGGCCGGCCAGGGCCAGGTCGCCGCAGACACGGCCGTAGGCCCCAAGCCAGAGATCGAGGGCGTGGCGGGCGAGGGGCTCCCCGGCGGCGGCGGCGGCGGCGGTTGCCGCCGGCAGGTCTGCGGCCCCGCGGGCGAGGGGATGATCGCCATCGGGATGGTGGCTGGCCAGCAACCAGCGCATCACGTGGCCCAGGCCGGTGCCACTCACCACACGCTCGATCGAGAGTCGCTGCAGGCCGAGATCCTGCAGCAGCCATTGGCGCAGTCGCCATTCCTCCTCGCTGGAGGCTGCGAATTCGGCATGCCCGCCCTCGCTGGCCACCGCTCGCAATCCTGAGGCGGTGGGCACGCCGTAGGCCACCCCCAGGCCCGTGCCGGCCCCCACCACCAGCAGGGGCTCGCCGGACTGGGCCTGGCCGGGCCGTATGAGCGCCTGCTGATCAGGCTCCAGGTGGGGCAGCCCGTAGATGAGCACCGCGAAGTCGTTCACCAGCTCCACCAGCGGGATGCCGGTGGCGCTGGCCAGCTGGCGTTCCTCCAATTGCCAGGGCAGGTTGGTGAGCTGGGCCCGTCCTGCCTGCACCGGTCCCGCCACGGCCAGACAGGCGGCAGCAGGTTGCTCTGTGTGGCCCTGGGCCGCAGCGGAGCTGAGAAAGGTCCGCACCATGGGAGCCAGGTCGGGCCAGTCAGCCGAGTTGAGGCGCTTCTCGAGCAGAACATCCAGCCGGCTGTCGCTCCCCAGCCTGTAGAGGCTGAGCAGTGTCTTGGTGCCACCGATGTCGCCGGCCAGCAGGGTGGTCATGGGCAGAAACTCAGGCTGCCGCCACTGCCGCCACTGCCGCCCGCAGCGCCAGGCCCGCAGTGCGGCTGGTATTCGCGGCGGCGGCGGTGGTGATCAGATCGTGGAGGGCCACGCTGCCCAGGTCCCCATCGCGCCGGCTGCGCAGGCTGATCTCCTGGCTTTCGGCCTCCTTGGCACCGATCACGCCGAGCACCGGGATCTTCATCTGCTCGCCGTTGCGGATCAGCTTGCCGAGCCGGTCGCCGGAATGATCAATCGTGGCGCGGATCCCCGCGGCTTTGAGCCGGGTGAGCACGTCTTCGGCGTAGGGCATCACCTCATCGGTGACGGGCAGGAGCCGGATCTGCTCGGGCGCCAGCCAGAAGGGGAAATCGCCGGCGTAGTTCTCGGTCATGATCCCGAAGAACCGCTCCAGCGAGCCGAAGATGGCCCGGTGGATCATGATCGGCCGCTGGCGCGTGCCATCGGGGGCCACGTACTCCAGCGCAAAGCGCTCCGGCAGGTTGAAGTCGAGCTGGATCGTGGAGCACTGCCACATCCGGCCGATCGCATCCTCGATCTTGAGGTCGATCTTCGGCCCGTAGAAGGCACCGCCGCCCTCGTCGATCTTGTAGGCCCAGCCCTTGCGATCGAGGGCCTCGATCAGGCCCTGGGTGGCCAGCTCCCACACGGCGTCCTCGCCGATCGACTTCTCCGGGCGGGTGGAGAGGTTGATTTCGTAGCTACGGAAATCGAAGGTGGAGAGGATCTGCTCGGTGAGATCGAGGATCCGCAGGATTTCGTCGCTGATCTGCTCCGGCAGGCAGAACACGTGGGCGTCGTCTTGGGTGAAGCCGCGCACGCGCATCAGGCCGTGCATCACGCCAGGACGCTCGTAGCGGTACACGGTGCCCAGCTCGGCCCAGCGGATCGGCAGCTCCCGGTAGCTGCGCAGCGTGTTGGCGTAGGTGAGCACGTGGAACGGGCAGTTCATCGGCTTGAGCTGGTATTCCCGCTCATCCACCTGCATGGGCCCGAACATCGACTCGCTGTAGAAGTCGAGGTGGCCGGAGGTCTTCCACAGGCTGATGTCGGCCACGTGGGGGGTGTAGAGCAGCTCGTAGCCGGCGGCGAAGTGCAGATCCCGCCAGAGGTCTTCGATTAGCAGGCGCATGCGCGCGCCGCGCGGATGCCAGAACACCAGGCCGGCACCGGCCTCATCTTCGATCGAGAACAGATCCAGGTCGGTGCCCAGGCGGCGGTGGTCACGGCGCAGGGCTTCTTCCTTGC
>JBILDP010000051.1:0-11959 GCA_044352535.1 Prochlorococcaceae cyanobacterium | reverse complement strand
AGCCGTGGGCGAGTGGTTTGGCCATTTCGAGCAGCTGCGCGACCAGCAGGTGCTCGCCCTGCTGGCCCAGCATGGGCGGATCCGAGCTGATCTCCCGTGACCACGGCGTTGCCCAGTTGGCAGGAGTTGGAGGATTGGGCGCACGCCGCCAGACCCCTGGGGGATCCGGTGGATCCGGGTGAAGCGCGTGTGCAAGGCCCCACCAATGCCCAGGCCACCCTGCGCCTGTTTGGCCAGACCGAAGCGGAGGTGCGAGTCACGCTCTACCGCGACCACCACGCCTGGTGCCCCTACTGCCAGAAGGTGTGGCTGTGGCTGGAGGAGAAACAGATCCCCTACCGGATCCGCAAGGTCACGATGTTCTGCTACGGCGAGAAGGAGCGCTGGTATCGCCAGCTGGTGCCCTCCGGGATGTTGCCGGCTCTGGAACTCGATGGCCGCATGATCACCGAGAGCGACCGCATCCTGGAGGAGCTGGAGGTGGCCTTCGGCCCGCTGGTGGCAGGGCTCAACGCGCCTGAGGTGCTGCCGCTGCGGCAGCTGGAGCGGCTGTTGTTCCGGGCCTGGTGTGAATGGCTCTGTTACCCGCACCGCAGTGAGGCCTCCGATCGGCAGGCCCAGCAGCGCTTCCAGAACCTGGCCGAGCTGCTGGAGCAGGCGTTGGCTGCCACTGCCGGACCCTTCCTGCTGGGGGAGCTCTCGGTGGCCGATCTCGTGTTCGTGCCCTACGTGGAGCGCATGGGCGCCTCCCTCGCCTACTACAAGGGCTTTGTGCTGCGCCAGGCGCACCCGGCCATCGATCGCTGGTTTGCCGGGCTGGAACAACGCCCCACCTACCTGGGTACCCAGAGCGACTTTCACACCCACGTCCACGATCTGCCGCCCCAGATGGGCGGTTGCTATGCCAACGGCTCCGCCAGGCAACGGCAGCTGGCGGCCCGCATTGACGCCGGCCCGTGGCCGATCCTGGCCGCCGCCGCTGGGGAGGGGCCTGGGGGCGAGCCTTGGCGGGACCGGCCCGATCCGGAAACCTCACAGCCGGCGCCGGCTGATGCGGCGGCCGTGGCTGTGGCGAGGGTGCTGCGCCACCGCTCCACCCTGCTGTCCCGAAACCCTCTCGGCCGGGAGCACTTCGATCCGGCCCTGCGAGCCACTCTGGCCGGCCTGGCCTGGGGCGACACCCTGGTGCCGCCGGCGGGTAGTGCTGCGGGGTTGCGTTACCTGCGCGATCGCATCAGCGTGCCGCGCGACATGCCCCTGCATTCCGGTCGTGCCCTTCGCCAGGCGCTGGAGGCCACCGCTCTGCAGGATCCTGCCGATCCGCTGGCCCAGGGGCCGGATCTGCCGCAGCAGCAGCGCCGTGATCAGGATCCTTCGCCTTTTCTGCAAGCCAGAGACTGATGCCATCCCTAGCGTGCGCTCAGATCGACGTTCGCTGACGCATCGCTACCGATGGTTCGCCTTCGCCTTCGCCTTCGCCATGGCTCCCTGGCCCTCGCCATGGTGACCGGCCTTGTCTCAGGCCTCGCCTCCGGGCTGGTGCCTGGATTGTCGATTGCTGTCGCTCCGGCCCACAGCCTGGAGCTGCGGGGGAGCACCTTCTTCACCCGGCCGCCCTGGAAGGTGGATCTGGTGAGCTTTTACACCACCATCTGGCAGCCCTGGGCGCAGTACTACTTCACGGTGGAGATGCCGGTCGATGCTGGGGCATCCCTGGGTGGTCTCACGATCCAGCAGACCCGTGGGGTCGATACCAATTTCAACTTCAGCGTGGATCGCACCCGGGCCTTTCTCGGCAGGCCGCGCCGCGAGGGTCCGGCGGTGCCGGTGCAGGCGTCCTTTGACCAGGCCGCGCGTCAGTTCACCATCCGCTTCCCCGAACCGATTCCACCGGGCGGCACCGTCACCGTGGTGCTCAAGCCCTGGAACAACCCGGCCTACTCGGATACCTACATGTTTCAGGTGACGGCCTATCCGGCCGGCGAGAACCCCTCGCCAGCACCGCTCGGATTTGGCACATTGCGGATCTACGACCCGGATTGGCGCTGATGGCAGGCCATGCCGGCCGGGATGGCCACTCCCTGATCGCGATGGGCCTGGCGACCCTGGCCGGAATCACGTTGTTCGGGATCAGGTCGGCGCTGGCAGACCCCCTGCCCGAGCGCCCTGGAGCGGTGCCGGCCAAGGTGCCTGTGGCGGAGGTGCTGTGGTTGGAGGCGTTGCCCGCTGCGCTGCAGCCCTCCCGCTCCCTCGAGCCAGACGGTCTTCCTGCCCACCTGCAGCTGTCCTATCCCCTCGCCCAGCCCGCCCTGCAGTTTGATCCGTGGGGCTGGCGCTACTCCGAGTCGCGCGGTCGCTGGCGCCTCCACACCGGCGTGGACCTGGCAGCCGAACCCGGCACACCGGTGCTGGCGGCCCTGGCCGGCCGGGTGCTGCTGGTGGAATCGGTGTCGGGCTATGGCCTCACCGTGCTGCTCGATCACGGTGCCGGTTTGCACACGCTGTATGCGCACCTGCAACACGCGGGGGTGCAGCAGGGTGACTGGGTAAACCGCGCCCAGGTTCTGGGTGGCGTGGGCATGACCGGGGTCGCCAGCGGGCCCCATCTGCATTTTGAGGTGCGCCATCGCGGCGCTGAGCTCCTGGCACTGGATCCCACCCCCCATCTGCCGCCGCCGCTGCTGCCCGAGCTGCTTGCTGCTGAGTCGCAGTCGCCCTGATCAGCTGCCGGGGTGGCGCAGGGTGCGCCAGTTGCCGCTGGCCGTGCTCACCTCCACGCCGATCTCAACCGGTTCCTGTCCGGGGCCCATGTGCTGCTGCCACCAGCTGATCGCCTCGGTCCAGGCCGCATCGAGCGAGTCGTAAAGATCGTCGAGCACCGGGTGCGGAGCACCCTGACGGTCCACCAGGCGGTAGTGCCGCACAGGCTGGGAGCTCTGGGAAGCAGCCATCTCGCGGGAAGCAGCCATCGTGCGGGAAACAGCCATCGTGCGGGAAACAGCCATCGCGCACCAACCAACACTGAGGTCATCATCGCCGCTGTGCCAGCTGGAAACTGTCACCTTCACGACATCTTTCGGTGTTGGCTGGCACGCGCTGCTGGTTGGCAGGTGGGCTGCCAGCGCTAGCGCTCAACGCATGAACAGCATCTCCTGGTAGCTGGGCAGGGGCCAGAGCGCGTCGTCGACCACACCCTCCAGCCCATCCACCGCCTGGCGCAGCTCTTCCATCCTCGGCATCAGCTGGTCGGCGCAATGGCGCAGCTGGGCTTCACCATGCTCGTGGGGCATGGCGGCAAGGGCCTGCTCCAGCGCATCACAGCCGTTGTTGAGCTGATGCAGCCGCTCGGCCAGCTGGTTGCGCACCGCCAGGCTGGGCTGCAGCCCCATCGCCTGCTGCTCCTGCAGGGCCTTGGCCAGCTCGCCGAGGTAGCGCACCGCAGCCGGGTACACCTGGGTGCGGGCCATCTGCAGCGCCAGCCTGGCCTCCACCTCGATCGCCAGCACGTACTGCTCGGCGTAGACCGCGAAACGGCTCTCCAGCTCCACCGGGCTGAGCACGCCCTGGTGTTCGAACAGCTCCCGCACCTCGGGGCGCTTGAGCACAGGCAGGGCATCGGCGCTGGTGCGCAGGTTCTCCAGGCCCCGCTCCTCTACGGCGATCCGGTGCCACTCTTCGGAGTAGCCGTCGCCGCCGAACACCACGGCGCCGTGCTCGCGCATCACCTGCTGCAGCACTGCAAATGCCGCCTCATTGAGGGCTGTGCCCTGTTGCAGCAGCAGCTCAAGCTGGTTGGCCAACCACTCGAGCGAGTCGGCCAGGATCGTGTTGAGCGCCACCAGCGGCCCGGCCACCGACTGGTTGGACCCCACCGCCCGGAACTCGAAGCGGTTGCCGGTGAAGGCAAAGGGGGAGGTGCGATTGCGATCGCCCGGATCGATCGTGAACTCAGGCAGGGTGTCGACCCCCAGCCGCATCACCCCGCCGCTGGCTGAACCCTGCGGACGCCCCTCGCGGATCTGGTTGAACACGTCTTCGAGCTGGCTGCCGAGGTACATCGAGATGATCGCCGGCGGCGCTTCATTGGCTCCGAGCCGGTGGTCGTTGCCGGCGGTGGCGACCACCGAGCGCAGCAGCGGCCCGAAGCGGTGCACGCCGCGGATCACGGCTCCGCAGAAGAGCAGGAACTGGAGGTTGTCGTGGGGGGTGCGGCCTGGATCGAGCAGGTTGCCCTGGGTGGCATTGCCGATCGACCAGTTCACGTGCTTGCCGCTGCCGTTCACCCCGGCGAAGGGCTTCTCGTGCAGCAGGCAGCTGAAGCCGTGCTTCTTGGCGGTGTTGCGTAGCACCGTCATGGTGAGCTGCTGGTGATCGGTGGCCACGTTGGCCGCCTCGAAGTAGGGCGCGATCTCGAACTGGCCCGGGGCCACTTCGTTGTGGCGGGTTTTGGCGGGGATGCCGAGCTTGTAGAGCTGGCGCTCCACGTCCTGCATGAACACCTGCACCCGCTCGGGGATGGCGCCGAAGTAGTGGTCGTCGAACTGCTGTCCCTTGGCGGAGGCTTTGCCGAACACGGTGCGGCCGGTGAGCTGCAGGTCGGGGCGTAGGGCAGTGAAGGCCGAATCCACGAGGAAGTACTCCTGCTCGGCGCCGCAGCTGGAATTCACCGGGGCGATCTCGGTTTCGCCGAGCAGGCGCAGCAGCCGCTGAGCCTGGCGGTTCACCGCCGCGATCGAGCGCAGCAGGGGTGTCTTTTTGTCGAGCGCCTCGCCGGTCCAGCTCACGAACACGGTGGGGATGCAGAGGGTGACGCCGTTAGGCGTCTCCATCAGATAGGCCGGGCTGGTGATGTCCCAGGCGGTGTAGCCGCGGGCCTCGAAGGTGGAGCGGATGCCGCCGTTGGGGAAGGAGGAGCCGTCGGGCTCACCCTGCACCAGCAGCTTGCCGGTGAACTCAGTGATCACCCGGCCATCGCCCTTCGGGGAGATGAAGCCGTCGTGCTTTTCGGCGGTGGAGTTGGTGAGGGGATAGAAAACGTGGGCGTAGTAGAGGGCGCCGCGGCTGGTGGCCCAGGTCTTCATCGCCTCGGCCACCACGTTGGCCACCGAGAGGTCGAGCTTGCCCCCCTGCTGGATGGTGCGCTGCACCGAACGGAAGACTCCCTTGGGCAGGAAGGCCTTCATCGTGTCCAGCGTGAACACGTCGCTGGCCCAGAGCTTCTCCAGCGGTGCGGCGGGTGCGGTGGCCACCGGGCGCCGACGCTGGATCTGCTGCAGGGCAGCGAAGCGCTGGGGGCTGGGCATGGGAGCCGGACAAGAGATGAGTCGCATCCAATCTCCCAGCGCGACACCTTTTTGTAGCATCTGCTACAAAACTGGCGGTCGGTGAGCCGGCTCAGGTGAGGTAGCGGCGGATACAGGGACGGCACCAGTACACCAGTGCGGCCGTGGTGGCGATCCACAGGGCACCGGAGGCCACGGCGGTGAGTGTGCGGCCTTCGCTCAGCAGGGCCAGTCTCACGATGCCGTAGGGCAGGGCTGTGGCCAGGCTCATCGACAGGCCCACGATCGCCACGATCTGGCCCCAGGCCCGCCACTTGAGCAGGGCCACGCAGCCCACGATTCCCACCACCGCGCTGGGCAGCACGGCGCTGGCCCCAATGGCGATGTGGGCCGTGCGCCAGGTGGGCTCCAGCAGAATCACCGCCAGGGTGAGGAGGATCGCCAGGGCATTGGCGAACAGCCCCAGCCAGGCCAGGGTGAGATAGCCGCGGGGGGGCTGCAGCATCGCGTGCCGGGGGTCGGAAGCGCCCATCGTGGGACAGCGACAGACGGCGGGCTCAGCGCAGTTCGAACAGCAGCAGGTCGGCGCCGCTTGCCTCGGCCTGGAACGTCGTGAGGGCCCCCGCCGCAAAGCCCAGGCCGTCACCCCGGCCCAGCGCCAGTTTCCCGTTGGGGGCGGCTGCTCCAGCGTCGCGCTGGCTGGAGAGGCTCACCTGCCCGGAGCCGCTGATCAGCTGAAGCCAGCCCTGGCTGCCGGCGTCGATTACCAGGCTGAGGCTCTCGCCACTCTGGGGCTGGGCGCGCCAGAGGCGCACCGGCCGATGGATGGCCATTGCCCCGCCGCGCCGCTCGGGATCGAGCAATGGCGTCCAGCCGCTGTCGATGGCAAAGGGCTTCTGCTCATAGGTCGGCACGATGCCGGCGCTGCAGGGCTCGATCCAGATCTGCAGCAGCCGGCAGGCCCGATCGCCCCCGTTGATCTCGCTGTGCACCACGCCGGTGCCGGCACTCATGCGCTGCACCTCGCCGGCGCGCAGCACCTCGGCGTGGCCCATGGAGTCGCGGTGGTTGAGCTGGCCTTCCACCATCACCGTGATGATCTCCATGTCCCGGTGGGGATGCATGCCGAAACCGGTGCCCGAGGTGATCACGTCGTCGTTGATCACCCGCAGCGGGCCGAAGCCCATCCAGGCCGGGTCGTAGTGGGAGGAAAAGGAAAAGCTGTGCCAGCTGTCGAGCCAGTCGAGCTGGCTGTGGAAGCGCTCGGCGGCAGGGCGGAACACCAGGCCGGAGGCGCTGGCTGTGGCAGCTGCAGTGGGCGGGGTGGTGGTCATGGGTGGGGAATCCGGAGGTGGTGGAGGCGCGCAATCAGGTCGGCAATCGAGTCGTCGTTGGCGGGATGGCTGCCGTTGCTCACCAGCTGGCGGCCCACCACATGGGCCCCCAGGTGGGCCAGCTGCAGCCGCAGGGCCGTGAGCATGGTTTGGCCGCCGCCGCCCGAGTGGGTGGCGATCACCACCGGCCGGCCGTTGAAGAGGGCGCGGAAGTCGCCGCCCTGCACCGACAGCCAGGCGATGGCGCTGGTGAGCACCGGTGGAATCGAGCCGTTGTATTCCGGGGCGCAGATCACCCAGCGGGGGGCGGCGGCCAGCTGGTCCTGCAGCTGCGCCAGGGCCGGTGGCGTGCCGGTGGCCTGGGCCCGTGGCGTGAACAGCGGCAGCTCGACGGCGGTGAGATCGAGCACGGCAGCACGCTGTCCCTGTTGCCGGGCCGCAGCCGCGAAGCGCTCGCCCAGCTGCAGGTTTTCCCCGTTGCTGGCGGCGATCACCAGCACATCAGCAGGCGTTGGGGTGTTGGGCGTTGGGGCGGTCATGGCTGGGGCTCCAGGGTTGGGTAGTCGGTGTAGCCCGCCGGGCCAGGGCTGTAGAAGCTGTCGGGATCTGGGGCATTGAGGGGGGTACCGCGGCGGAATCGCTCCGGCAGGTCGGGGTTGGCGAGAAACGCGGTGCCGAAGGCCACCGCATCCAGGGACCCGGCGCGGATGGCGGCGTTGGCCTCCTCGGCCGTGTAGCCCATGTTGGCCACCAACACGCCTTGGAAGTGCTGGCGGGCTGGGGTGAGCACATCACCGGGTTGCTGGCCCAGCAGGTCGCCGCGCATCAGGTGCAGGTAGGCCAGCGGCAGATCATTGAGCCGCTGGGCCAGCCAGGTGATCAGCCCGATCGGATCGGAATCGGCCATGGCGTTGTAGCTGTTGAGGGGCGAGAGGCGCAGCCCCATCAAGGGCGTTTCCTGGCCTACCGCCTCGAGCACCTCCAGCAGCAGCCGCGCCCGGTTCTCGAGCGGGCCGCCATAGGGGCCGCTGCGACGGTTGCTGCCATCGCGCAGGAAGGAATCCAGCAGGTAGCCGTTGGCACCGTGGATCTCCACACCGTCGAAACCGGCGGCCATGGCCGCGCGGGCCGCCAGGCGGAAGCCAGCCACGATGGCCGGAAGTTCGTCGTCGCCCAGTTCGCGGGGCACCACGTAGGGCTTTTTGCCCTCGGGGGTGTGCACCTCATCACCGGTGATGGCGATCGGGCTGGGGCCCACCGGCTGGACACCGCCATTGAGCAGGGGATGGCAGGCTCGCCCGCCATGCCAGAGCTGCAGCACGATGTGGCCGCCGGCTCGGTGCACCGCCTCGGTGGTGAGCCGCCAGCCTGCGATCTGGGCCTGGCTATGGATGCCGGGCTCATGCCAGAAGGCGGAATGGCCCTCCAGCACCATCGTGGCCTCGGCCACGATCAGCCCGGCACTGGCCCGCTGGCTGTAGTACTTCGCCATCAGCGGCCCCGGCACGTGGCCCGCCTCGGCGCGGCAGCGGGTGAGGGGTGCCATCCAGATGCGGTTGGGCAGCTCCAGCGAGCCGAGGCGCAGGGGCGTGAACAGATCGGCCATGGCGATCGGGGCGCCAGGATGGGCGCAACGGGGTCTGTTGCATGCTCTGCCGCTTCCGCGGCCAGCACAAGACGGCACTTCAAGGTGGCAGAGGCACCTCTTGGTAACAATTGGACTGCTCCCAGCCGGTTTGCGCACGACCGGACAGGCACAGGTGGATCAGCACGACACAGCCCCCGGTGGCTTTCTGGCCAGCCAAGACCACAGCAACTGCAAGGCCGAGCTGGCCCTGCGAGTGATCCAGGGCCGTTGGAAACTGTCGATCCTGCGGGAGCTGATCGATGGAGTGCAGCGCTTTTCCCATCTGCAGCGCGCCCTGCCAGGCGTGAGCCAGAAGGTGCTCACCGCCCAGTTGCGGGAGCTTGTGGCCGATGGGTTGGTGCAGCGCACCGTGTATCCCCAGGTGCCGCCGCGGGTCGACTACGTCCTCACCCCCCTGGGCCGCGACCTGATTCCCGTGCTCGAGGGGCTGCACGCCTTTGGTGAGCAGGTGGAGGCGCAAGCCAGTCCCAGCTCCAACGAGGAGGCCTTCACGTGAGCGGCCCAGCTGCAGCCCTGGCGCCCGTGGCCTTTCCCCCGCTGAGCCGCGCGACCCTCACCACCCTCCAGGTGAACCTGGGCTATCGCTGCAACCAGGCCTGCAGCCACTGCCATGTGGGCGCGGGCCCCACGCGCACCGAAATGATGGATGCAGGCACCCTGGCCCTGATTCCCCAGGTGCTCGCGGCCCGCGCCATCGGCACCCTCGATCTCACCGGCGGTGCGCCGGAGCTCCATCCCGGTTTTCGTGCCCTCGTGCGCCAGGCCCGCGCCCAGGGTGTGACCGTGATCGACCGCTGCAACCTCACGATCCTGGGCGAGCCGGGCCAGGAGGATCTGGCGGCATTTCTGGCTGAGCAGGGGGTAATGGTGGTGGCCTCGCTGCCCTGCTACCTGGAGGCCAACGTGGACCAGCAGCGCGGCAGCGGTGTGTTCGCGCGCAGCATCGCCGGCCTGCGCCAGCTCAATGCCCTCGGCTATGGCCTGCCGGGTTCTGGACTGGAGCTGAATCTGGTGTTCAACCCCCAGGGCCCGAGCCTGCCGCCGCCCCAGCAGCAGCTCGAGGCCGACTACCGCCGCGAGCTGGAAGCCCGCTACGGCATCCGGTTCAATCGGCTGCTGGCCCTGGCCAACATGCCGATCCAGCGCTTCGCCGCTGTGCTGCGGGCCACTGGCGAACTGGAGCGCTATCAGCAGTTGCTGCGCGCCAACCATCAGGAGGCCAACCTCGCCGCGGTGATGTGCCGCGGGCTGATCAGCGTGGACTGGCAGGGCTGGCTCTACGACTGCGATTTCAACCAGATGCTGGACCTCCAGATGCCGTGTCTGCGGCGGGAGGATGGTGGCGGTGTGGGCTCCCGCCGCCACCTGCGTGACCTGCTCAGCTGGGACCCGGCCGGTGCGCCGATCACGGTGGCGGAGCACTGCTTCGGCTGTACGGCCGGGGCCGGATCCAGTTGCGGTGGAGCGCTGGCCTAGCCCTGGGCGCGGGTGCTCAGCATCGCCAGGGCGGTCCACACCACAAAGCCGGTGAGCACGAAGCCGCCCGTGGCCACGAACCAGCGCCATGCGTTCTGCACGGCTGGGGTGGGCTGATTGGCCAGCCAGGCCGGCCGCGGCCAGCCTGGCTGGGGCTGCCACCCGCCGCCACTGCCGGCAGGGGCCCGCCGGGCCATGGCATTGCGCCAGTAGCCGTCGTAACGGGGCGCCTGCTGGTTGAACGGCATCTCGCCGATGGCTCGCCCGGGCAGAACGCGGCCCCGCTGCCGGGGCACCTGATCCTCACCGAACTGCTCGAGATATTCCTCCGAGTCGAGCAGGGCATTCACCAGGGCGGGTAGCCCCTGCTGGGCGATCAGGATCGAGAGCGCGATCCGTTCCCGCTCGCCGTACACCGACCGGCCGAGCACCCGGCCCACCAGCTGCTCCACCACCCGGTAGTTGCTGTTGCAGCGGTAGAAGTCGTTGCGGAACTTGTCTGAGAGCAACAGACCGCGGATGAAGCCCCGCATCGTGATCTGACCGCTGCGCAGGCGCATCTCCAGCACCGGATCGCGATCGGCAGCGAAGGCGTGAAAAAAGATCTGGCGGTAGGCCTGCTCGATCAGCGCCTCACTCACCATCGGCTCCCCCTGCAGCGACAGGGGGGTGCTGCGCGGGGTCTCCTCGCTTCCCGGCAGGTAATTGTTCACCCTTGTGGTCTGCGTGGTGGGAGGGGCTTGGAGCAGGGGCAGCGCCATGGAGGGCCTGGGCACGATTGACGCAGCAGACCGTATGGAGATCGGTGGCTGTCCTGACGAACGCTCAATGAAAGTTTCCAGAGCTTCAGGTTTGTTTGCGTTCAGCCGCCGGGTTCTAGGGTCGCGACAGGGTTTTGGGCATGGCGTGACGATGGCGCCGATCGGTGATGGAATCCGGGAGGGGGTGCGCGCTTACTACGGCGTCACCCTGAGCAGTTCCGCCGATCTGCGTACAACGGCCTGCTGTGATGCCTCGGCGGTGCCTGAGGCGCTGAGGCCGCTGCTGGCCAGGCTTCATCCCCAGGTGCTGGACCGCTACTACGGCTGCGGCCTGGTGGTGCCCGAGCTGCTGCAGGGACTGCGGGTGCTGGATCTGGGCTGTGGTGCCGGCCGCGATGTGTACCTGCTGGCCCAGCTGGTGGGGGCCGGCGGTGAGGTGGTGGGCGTAGACATGACCGCGGAGCAGCTGGCGGTGGCGGAAGCCCAGCGCGACTGGCATGCCGAGCAGTTCGGCTTCGCCAATGTGCGCTTCCTGCACGGCGAGATCGAGCGGCTCGATGACCTCGACCTGGAGCAGGCCAGCTTTGACCTGGTGGTGTCGAACTGCGTGGTGAACCTCTCCACCGACAAGCAGGCGGTGCTGCAGGGCGTGCGGCGGCTGCTCAAGCCAGGTGGCGAGCTGTATTTCGCCGATGTGTACTGCGATCGGCGCGTGCCGGAGCACCTGCGCCACGACCCGGTGCTCTACGGCGAGTGTCTCAGCGGCGCCCTCTACTGGAATGATTTTCTGCGCCTGGCCCGCCGCAGCGGCTTTGCCGACCCGCGCCTGGTGAGCGATCGGCCCCTGGCCGTCACCGATGCCGAGCTGGCCGCCCGCATCGGCCCGTTGTGCTTCTTCTCCGCCACCTATCGGTTGTTCAACATCACGGCGCTGGAGGATGCCTGTGAGGACCACGGCCAGGCGGTGGCCTATCGCGGCACGATCGCTGCAGCCCCCGACGCCCTGGCCTTCGACAAGCACCATGTGTTTGAAACCGGGCGGATCACGCCCGTGTGCGGGAACACGTTGCTGATGCTGCGCGACAGCCGGCTGGCCAGCCATTTCGAGTTCCATGGCGACTTCAGTCGCCACTTCGGCCTGTTCCCCGGGTGCGGTGGCAGCCTGCCGTTCTCGCCCGCTGCGGACGGGGCCCATCAGCCTGAGGTCGGGAGCGGCTGCTGTTGATCCGGCGTGTCCTGCTGGGGCTGTTGTCGCTGGGGACAACACTGCTGCCCGCAGCTGCCATGCAGCGCCAGCACGAGCCCGCGGAGGTGGCCGTGTGCGTGGTGGCACCACGGGTGGAGCCGGTGGAGGATGCCGATGGCGCCGGGGTGGTGCCGGTGCCCGATCCCAGCCTCGTGGTGATCGAGCCGCTTGAGGAGCTGCGCATCGAACGTGCCGGTCTGCCGGTGTGGCGA
>JBILDP010000224.1:0-3566 GCA_044352535.1 Prochlorococcaceae cyanobacterium | reverse complement strand
ACCAGCTACCCGGTGCTGGCGGGCGATGCGGTGGAGGGATTCCGCAGCCAGGTGCGGAGTGAGCTGGGCGGCTGGATGCGCCAGCACTTCCCCTCCCTCAAAGACAGCACGAAACCCGAGCTGACCTAGAGAGCTGACCTAAAGCGTTCGCAGAGACTCCAGGGTGCCCTGGCCGTGCAGGGCGGCCAGGGCGTCGTAGCCACCGATCATCTCGTTATCGATCCAGATCTGTGGCACCGATCTGCCGGCCAGCGGCTCAACCTGCTCGTGCTCGATGCCGAGGGTGCGGAGCATCCGCAAGGCCCGAGCTGAATAGGGGCATCCGGTTTTCACGGCGATGCGCACCCTGGGGGCCGCCGCTGCGCATGGTGCTGCTGATCTTGCCGCTGATTTTGCCGCTGCGGGAGATGCTTCGGTTGCTGCCGTGGTAGCCGGGTCATCGAGCCATCCCACCAGCAGATCAGCGCCCTTGAGCACCAGGCTGCCCGGTTCCAGGTGACCACCCCACACCTGGCAATCACCATCCGAGAAGCTCAGGTGCAGATGCACACCTTCAGGGGCCAAGGTACCCGTGAGGGTGATGATTTCAAACTCCCCCCGCAGGACGGTGGAGCGGGTTTTGCCGGGGCACTGAAATGCCGCCTGGGCAAGATTCCCGACAACGCTCAGCACGAAACCGCGGCGTTTCTGGTGGGCAGCCAGCTTCTGCAGGCAGACACGCACGTCATCACCAGGCTCCAGGTGCAGCGGCTCGGCGATCAAAGGGAGCTGCATCACCAGGGCGCACGGCGGAACCGAGCTTAATCAGCCCCTTGATCAGCCCAGGGTGTAGACCGGCTCAGCTGGTCGTCGTGAACCACGCCGCCGCTGATGCGCTAACCCGCATCGAAACACAGCTTCAGGCTCGCCGGAAGCACGGCTACAGGAGTGAGATCTTCAGCTATGCGCTGGTCGCCCAGCCGGCACGACAGTTGCAGGCGGGACAGTTTCAGGCGGGACAGTTGCAGGCGAGACAAATGCAGGCGAGACAGTCGATGACCTATCTGGCTTGGCTGTTCTGGCTTGGCACTCGCACCATCCGGGATCGTTGAGGTAGGAGCGAGGCGTCGATCGACTGGGGCTAGTTCGACACGAGATCCACACCATCTCGACTGGTTCAACCTGTCAGTTGGCCAGCCGACACCGAATTGCACTAGACCCGCTGCCATGAGACGTTATGCTCAGCAAGTGCTAAAACTTTGATCTCAGCCATGCTCACCGGAGTCGATCTGCTCGCCAAAGTCAAGGAACTGGGCGACGCTTCAAAATCCGAACTCGTCCGATCCTGCGGCTACGTGAGCACCAAGAAGGACGGCTCGGAGCGCCTGAACTTCACCGCCTTCTACGAAGCCCTGCTGGAGGCCAAGGGTCTCAGCCTCGGCAGCGATGGGGGCGGCCGTGGCAAAGGCGGTCGCAAGCTCAGCTACGTGGCCACCGTGCAGGGCAACGGCAACCTGCTGGTAGGCAAGGCCTACACCGCCATGCTCGACCTCAAGCCGGGCGATGAATTCGAGATCAAGCTCGGTCGCAAGCAGATCAAGCTGGTGCCCGTGGGCAGCAGCGAAGCCGACGAGTGATGCCCTGGCTGTGATTCAACCGGGGTGTCCACACCCCTGTGGAATCTGCCCCGCCCTGTTGGATCCAGACCAGGGATCCGACAGGGTTTTTCATCGCGCCCACTCCATCAACCAACTCCCACCACCCATTCACTGCACCGCTGCCATGGACCAACCCCGTCGTCCGGCCTGGCTCAACTGGTTGATCCTGGCGGCCTTTCTCTGGTCGAGCTGGCAGCTGGGAGGCCTCTGGTTCCAGCGGCTCCACGGCTGATCCACTGGATCGCGGTGCTAATCCAGCACCCTGCTCTCCGTTCGGGTGAGCTGAAGCCGGCGCGAAACGGCTCCATTGAGCGCGCAATTGCCGGCCCGAATCGAGCGATAAGGGCCTGACGCTGGCAGCCTGGGCAGGTTGGCCTTGCTGAGCACCAGTTGCCAGAGTTGCCCCTGGCGTGAACGGAAGAATCCGGCACAGCAGAGCAGGTAGTAGCGCCAGAAGCGGCGGAAACGCTCTGCCGTTGTGTGGTCACCGTGGTCACCGATGAGCTGAGCCAGCTGGGGCCACGCAGCCTCCACGTTGGCGCTCCAGGCCATCAGGGTGAGGTCATAGTCGGAGCCGAAATTGTGCCAGTCTTCGACCAGCCAGTCGCGCTCCAGGGCGTCTGCCAGCTCACCCGGCGCAGGCAGGCGCCCATGGGGAAACACATGGGTGTCGATCCAGGGATCGGTGTGTCGACAGCGGCTGTGATAGCCGATGCTGTGCAATAGGAACAGCCCCCCATCGCTGAGGGCCTGGCGCACCGCAGCGAAAAAGGCTCCGGCGTTGCGGGGGCCCACATGCTCATACATGCCAACCGAAACGACCCGGTCGAACGGCTCGCAGTTGAGCTGATGCAGCTGGCGATAGTCACAGAGCTCAAACCGCAGCGGCAGATCATCCCAGTGCCTTCGGGCCAGCTTGAGCTGCTCCTCCGAGAGGGTGATGCCCACCACCTCAACCCCGTAGTGCCGGGCGGCATAGGCCGCCAGACCGCCCCAACCACAGCCGATGTCGAGCAGGCGCAGACCGGGCCGCAGATCGAGCTTCTCGCAGATCAGGCGCAGCTTGTGCTCCTGGGCCTCGGCCAGATTGGAGGCCTCCTCCCAGTAGCCACAGCTGTACTGCCGCCAGGGATCCAGCATCGCGGCATACACCTGGGGGTGGATGTCGTAATGGCGGCGGGCCACCGTGGGCGAGCGGTGCAGCGACTGCAGGTTGAACAGACGGTCGCGCAGCAGCCAGAGGGCGGCACGCAGCCTGCTGCCCCGGGCCAGGCGGCGATCACCCTGAGCCAGGAGCAGGCGAGTGAACAGTTGATCAAGAGCGCTGCACTCCCACAGCCCCGCCACGTAGGCATCCCCCAGGCCCAGCGACCCCCTCTGCATCACCGCCTGGATCAGTGTGGATTGCGCTCTTGCGTCTGGAATCCGGAGATCCCAGACCCGTGCGCCATCGATCTGCACATCGGCAGCGCTGAGCACAGATCGCAGGGCGACGGGCAGCGATGGCAAGGACTGGGCCACGGCCGCTGTGCTGCATCTACAACAACGCTATTGGGTTATTCCGCTGCTGTATGCAGCAATCACGAGGCACTCAGGCAGGCTCAGCTCAGGCCTGGGGCGGGGGGTGGGGGCACTGTGCTGCGGTTGCCATTGCGCATGGCGTGATATCCAGGGGAGCGGAGAGTGTTTCGCGGTATTGATTCACATCCACCACTGATGCATTGAGTTCATAGCTGATGTGAAAGTCGTTCAGCGAGGTCTGCAGCACAAACGGCTCGGGATCCGTGCTGATGCCATCCATACTCCCGGCCGCCACCAGGATCTGGGTGGAGCCCACGTGCAGCGCCGGAGAGCGCTGCAGCAGAAGCCGATGCACGCGGCCGTGAAGCTGCCGCTGCCACACCAGCGAGCCCACATAGAATGGAATCG
>JBILDP010000223.1:0-3577 GCA_044352535.1 Prochlorococcaceae cyanobacterium | reverse complement strand
GCCACCGCTGCCTTCCAGCAGGACTACACCGCCAGCCTGGCCAGCAGCCTCAACGCCGGCGAGCTCTGGGCACTCGGCCTGGTCACGGCGGTGCTGCTGTTTCTATCGGTGCTGCTGCACGAGCTTGGGCATTCCCTGGTGGCCCTGGCCCACGGGGTGCAGGTGCGCAGCATCACTCTCTTCCTGCTGGGCGGAGTGGCCAGCGTGGAGCGCGAGTGCAGCACCGCCATCGGCGCCCTGCTGGTGGCCGCCGCCGGCCCGGCGGTGAGCCTGGTGCTGGGCTTCGGCCTGATGGCCAGCAGCCATGCCGCCGCTCACCTGGCCCCCTGGCTGGGGGAAATGGTCACCCGGCTCGGCAGCCTCAACCTGCTGCTCGCCTTCTTCAACCTGCTGCCAGGCCTGCCCCTCGATGGCGGCCTGATCGTGAAGGCGCTGGTATGGCAGATGAGCGGCAGCCAGCGGCGCGGCATCCTGGTGGCCAACAACTGCGGCCGCTTCCTCAGCTATCTGGCCGTGGGCCTCGGGGCAGTGCTGCTGCTGCGCGGCGGCGGGCTCAGCGGAGCCTGGCTGATGTTGCTCGGCTGGTTCGGGCTCGGTGCCGCCCGCAACCAGAGCCAGATGCTGGTGCTGCAGCAGGCGCTCAACGACCTGCGGGTCCGCGATGCGGCGCGGCGACGCTTCCGGGTGCTGGAGGCCGGCACCAGCCTGCGAGACCTGAGCCGGTTGCGGATCGCCGACCTCAACGGCACCGGATCAGGTGATTGGCTGCTGGTGTGTGATCGCGGCCGTTGGCAGGGCTACATCAACGACGATCCCCTCCAGCAGCTGCCGATCCAGCGCTGGGACAGCGACCGCGTGGGCGACCACATCCAGCCCCTCAGCGACCTGCCGGCGATCGCCGAGTCGGCACCCCTCTGGCAGGCGGTGCAGCAGCTGGAGGAGTGCCAGGGCAACCGCCTGCTGGTGCTCAGCCCCGCCGGACTGCCCAGCGGCACCCTGGAGAAACCCGAACTGGGCGAGGCCGTGCTGGCGCGACTGGGCTTGAAACCACCGGCCCCCCTGCTGGAAGCGGCCCGCCGCCAGAACACCTATCCCCTCGGCCTGGCGCTGCCTCAGGTAGTGCGCTCCATGATGGCCTCCGGTGAGGCCAGACAGGCCTCCGCCCCCAGTCGGTAGCGGGCCAACCGCGCCGCGATGAGCGCCAGCTCCGCCGCCCGCCATGGCTCGAAGCGCTGGCTGCTGCAGGCGAGGCGCAACGGCTCCGGGAGAGCCCGCAGGGCAGCCGCCAGCAGCTGCGCCTCCAGGGCGGTCTCCGTGAGCGGCAACGGCGCCAGCTCCGGCGCCGCCCCGCCAAACAGGTCGTGCCAGAGCTGGGGTGGTGGATTCAGCAGGATTTCCCCGTGCTGCAGCAGCTGACCCCGCCGCCACAGCTGGGCACTGCCCACCCGTTTGTGACCAGCGGCGTCGACCAGATCGGCGGCGGTGCTGCTGGCGAAGCAGTTGGCTGCTCCCAGGGCCGCCGGCGCATCGCCAAACCGCAGCGGCTGGCCCAGCTCGGCAAAGGCCAGCTGCAGCCACTGGCAGGCCTGGCGGTAGGCCTCAGCCCGGCCAGCGGGTGGGGCTGGCCAGATCAGCGCATAGGTGAGGCCGAAGCCATGCAGCACGGCCCCACCACCACTGGGCCGACGCACCAGCTCGATCACCCCGCTGCGGGCCAGCTCCAGCCAGTGGTGCGGAAGCCGCCGCTGGTGAAAGCCCAGCGACAGGGTGGGGCGACACCAGCGGTAGAGCCGAAAGGCCGGCAGCCCCTGTTCGAGCAGCCAGTCGTCGCAGGCCATCTGCCAGACCCCACCCAGCCGGGTGGTGCGGCGCAGGCCCGCTCCCCTAGGCGGCGGCGCCGAGGCCATCCCAGAAACCGGGGTCGAGCTCCAGGCCCAGCACCGCCGCCATCTGGCCGAGCGACTGGCGGCAGTTGAGGCCCTGGGCCTGGGCCCAGCCATCCAGCAGGAACAGGCGGTGGGTGATCCACAGCTCCAGCGCCTCCGGTGCAAACCGGATCCCTTCACTGGCCTGAAAGCCATGGGGCAGGAGCATGGCCACATGGCGGGTGAGTTCGCCGCTGCTGCGTTCCAGCACCAGGGGCAGCCAGGGATGGGCGGCGTCGGCCCGCAGGGACCAGAGGCGCAGCTCGGGAATTTCCGAGAGCTCCCTGGGGTCATCGGCCTCGCGCGGCCACGCGAAGCGCAGCTGCAGCTGCTGCTCGGGATCGGCACCGCGGGCGATCAGCTCGGCCGGCGACAGGGCCGTCCAGGGGGCCAGGGGAGCGAGATCCAGGGCCCGGATCGCGGCGGCAGACACTGTGATCGGGGCAGGGGCCATCAAAAGCTGTGACAGCGGTGCGGCAGAGGCTGGACCGTAGCCCGAACAGCAGGGAGAATGGCCAGGTTCACGCCCTCGCCAACTCCCATGGTTTCTTCCCTCAGCCAGGCCGAAGTGCTGATTGCCCTGGTGGTGGCCGCCCATGCCGGCGTGCTGGCCGTGCGTCTCTGCTTCAGCCTCTACGAGGCCTGATCCAACAGGCCCTCATCCAGCAGGGCCTCATCCAGAAAGCCTGAACCCGCGCCGGATCAGGTCCACCATTCACGCCCCGCCACTCCATCCCCCGCCATGGGCGTTGCCAGGACTCACCGCACCATCAACGGCCCAGTCACCGGAACAGGCACCGGCCCGGTTGCAGGCTCCGTGGCAAGCGCAGTCACAGGCTTGCCCCAGCCCAATCCCCAGCCCGTCGCTGTTCTGGACCAGCGCGAACTGGTGTGCAGCGTGATCGGTCTCACGGTGAAGCTCGGCCTGGTGATTGTGGCCGGGGTGAGCCTGGCTCGCCTGGCCACCGCCTACCAGGAGCGCATGGAGCGCCAGGGTGAACTGGCAGCGGTGCTGGATCTTGAAAACGCCAAGCTGGCCAAGGCCCGCGAGCGCTTCGACCACCTGTTCATGGTGGAGGGTGAGCAGCGACTGATCCGTGAGCAGAGCCAGTGGATCGCTCCCAACCGCCTGCGCGTGGTCTGGCGATCCACCCCCTGAGTCCGCCCCCTTAAGGTTGGGCGCCTTCACGACTGCGCACCTTGGTGGTGCCAGCGATCGCGACCATGCCCGCCACCCCTTCTCCCGCACCGGGCACTCCCGGCACCGTGCTGATCACGGGCACCACCTCCGGCGTGGGCCTCAATGCCACCAAGGCCCTGGTTGACAGGGGCTGGACCGTGGTGACCGCCAACCGCGATCCCGTGCGGGCCGCCGCCGCCGCCGACAGCCTCGGCATCCCCTCAGAGCGACTGCACCACCTGCGGATCGACCTGGGCGACCTCGAGAGCGTGCGGGTGGGCGTGGAAACCCTGGTGGATTCCCTGGGGCTGCCTCTGGATGCGCTGGTGATCAATGCGGCGGTCTACAAGCCGCGGCTGAAGGAGCCGGAGCGCTCGCCCCAGGGCTATGAGCTCTCGATGGCCACCAACCACCTCGGCCATTTCCTGCTGATCCAGCTGCTGCTGCCGGCCCTGCAACGCTCCAGCCACCC
>JBILDP010000050.1:0-12039 GCA_044352535.1 Prochlorococcaceae cyanobacterium | reverse complement strand
TGTGGATCTCGGCCGTTTCCAGGGCCACGGCCCGCCACTTGGCGGCCTCGGTCTTGTACACCTGATCGGTCCAGTCCTGCCGGGCACGGCTGCGGTTGGTGGGCACGATCGCGACCTCCAGCTTGTAAGTCTTCTCGAACTCCACCTCTTCCGTTTTGGCGGTGCCGGTCATGCCGGCCAGGCGCGGATAGAGCAGGAAGAAGTTCTGATAAGTGATCGAGGCGAGCGTCTGGGTTTCCGGCTGGATGGGCAGAGCCTCCTTGGCCTCGATCGCCTGGTGCTGGCCGTCGCTCCAGCGCCGCCCCGGCATCACCCGGCCGGTGAACTCATCCACGATCACGGCCTCCTGGCCGCGCACGATGTAGTTCACATCCTTGATGAACAGCTCCTTGGCCTTGAGCGCGTTGGTGATGTAGTGAGCCCAGGGATCGGCCGGGTCGAAGAGATCACTCACGCCCAGCAGCTGTTCGGCCTTGGCGAAGCCTTCATCGGTGAGGGTGCAGCTCCGCTGCTTCTCATCCACCTCGTAGTCCCCCTCGGGGTCAATGCCGTCCTTGCCCAGCTCGGCGGCACGCACCAGAGCGGCGGCCACCTCAGCGGCCTTCTGATACTTCTCCTGGGGGCGCTCCACCTGGCCGGAGATGATCAGCGGCGTGCGGGCCTCATCGATCAGGATCGAATCAACCTCGTCGATTACGCAGTACTGGAACGGCCGCTGCACCACCTCGCTGATGTCGGTGGCCATGTTGTCGCGCAGGTAGTCGAACCCCAGCTCCGAGTTGGTGGCGTAGGTGATGTCGCAGGCGTAGTTGGCGCGGCGACTGGCCGGATCCATGTCCTGCTGGATCAGGCCCACCGACAGGCCCAGGAAGCGGTGGATCTGCCCCATCCACTCGGCGTCACGACGGGCCAGGTAATCGTTCACGGTCACCACGTGAACCCCCCGACCGGTGAGGGCGTTGAGGTAGGCGGGCAGGGTGGCCACCAGGGTCTTGCCCTCGCCGGTCTTCATCTCGGCGATCTGGCCGTGATGAAGCACCATGCCGCCGATCAGCTGCACGTCGAAATGGCGCATGCCGAGCACCCGCTTGCCGGCCTCGCGCACCACGGCGAAGGCCTGGGGCAGCAGCTCATCGAGAAGCTTGCGCTCCTTCTCCAGGGTGGCTTCGAGGCCGAGGCGTCGACTGGCGCAGTCCTCCTGCAGGGCTGAGAGCTTCTGGCGGAATTCGGCGGTGAGGCCGCGCAGCTCGTCGTCGGAGAGGGGAGATATCTCCTCCTCCAACAGGTTCACGTCGGAAACGATCGGCTGGTAGCGCTTCAGCTTGCGGGCATTGGGATCACCCAGCAGGAGCTTGAGCATCGAGGCGGCACAGCCAGCACTAGAGCCAGCTTACCGAGATGGCGCGGCTGGCCAGGTCAGCCCGTGATGCCGGGCTTCTCGCCCAGGAACTCAAGGATTTCCCGGTCCTTGAGGTTCTGGGCCTCGCCGGCGCAGGGCTCCAGCAACGGACGTCCTGCGGCGATCTCCCGCAGACAGGCCTGGGTACGAGCCAGTTCGCCCTCGAGGCTGTCGATGCGCTCCATCAGGTTGCGAATCACCCGGGCCTCCGCGTCGGGGAGAGCCGAGTGAGCCAGCGGATCCACCCGCACGCCGCTCTGGTGGATCACCCGCCCGGGGATGCCCACCACGGTGGAGTCGGCCTCCACATCCCGCAACACCACCGATCCGGCACCAATGCGGGTGTTGGCACCCACCGTGATCGCGCCCAGCACCTTGGCTCCGGCGCCCACCACCACGTTTTCACCAAGGGTGGGATGGCGCTTGCCGTGGGCTTTGCCCGTGCCACCCAGGGTGACCCCCTGATACAGCAGGCAGCTGTTGCCCACCACGGCGGTTTCGCCGATCACCACGCCCATGCCGTGGTCGATGAACACGCCCTGGCCGATCCGCGCCCCGGGATGAATCTCAATCCCGGTGAGCCAGCGGCCCAGCTGACTCAGCAGCCGCGCCGCCAGGGGCAGCAGCGGCCAGCGCCGTCGCCAGAGCCCATGGCTGAGGCGGTGCAGCGTGAGCGCATGCAGCCCTGGATAACAGAGCAGGATCTCCAGCGTGCCGCGAGCCGCCGGATCCCGTTCCTTGATGATGGCCAGGTCGGCACGCAGGGCGTTGAGCATCCCTCCATCCTGCCGAAGCCGGGGTTTGACCGAGGGGCCCTCGTTCATGCATGATCACCCCGTCGGCGGCGTTGCCCCGGCGGCTGTGGTCTTCCCCCAGCGCCTGCGGATGTAGCTCAGTGGTAGAGCATCTCCTTGCCAAGGAGAGGGTCGAGAGTTCGAATCTCTTCATCCGCTTGATCAACGACCAACCTCCGCTACCAGGGTTGAGTCGCTCGAATCACTCTTCCTGCCGCCTTTCGGCCAGGCCAGCTCCTCAACAGTCCGATCGGGGTTGAGCGCTGTCAGGTGCCCCCCACCCAGTGGCTGTTGGTGCGTCCCGTTTGGGTTGGGTGATCAGTTCCATTTGGGTTGGCTGGTCAATCCCGTGGGGGTTGGTTGCGCAGGTCGCTGAGATTGAGCCCCAGAGCTAGGGCACCCAGCTGGCGCACCCTCAATAGCTGCTCTCGGCTGATCTGACCGATCGGGGCCTCCAGGTCGCCCAGCGCCACCGCGGTGATCAGGTCGCCCACCAGCAGGGGCGCCTCACAGAAACATCCCGGCCATTGCGCCGCGCTCACCAGCCGTTGCAGGCTGGCCAACGGCAGATGGGGCCGCAGGGGATGGGGGCGCACCGCCGGCGGCAGCCCCAGGGGCATCACCGTGAGCCACTCCCGTCCCCGAACCGGCTCCGCCATCACCACCGCATAGCCGGTGGTCTCGGGTCGCAGCCCGTGACAGCGGCAGAGGGCGCCCGCCCGCAGCGGATCCCGCTCGGCGCTCATGGCTGGGCCTCCTGCTCGTAGGCCTGGCTCACCTCATCGCGCCATAGCTGGTCGCGCCAGCAGCGCACCGCCTCGGCGATCGCCGCCGAACGGTTGCTGCCCTGCTGGTCGATGAACGCCACCAGGTCTTCATCCAGGGTGATCGAGAGCTGTTGCGAGGGCATCGGCACTGGTGCGGGATCTGAAGTTGGGAGCGAAGTGCTGGCCGCGAAGTGCTGGCCGCAAAAACAGTTGGTGCGCGTGAGGGCGGATGCTCGGGAAGGGCAGACGAGGAGCAGGGGCCGATGGCTGGCTGGAATGCGAGAGGGCGACGGCGGGCAGAGAAACAGAGAGAGAAGTGAAAAAGAAGGAGGAAGGGAGGCAGGACTGGGGGAGGGAGAACCCCTTCGACTTCTCCTGCCGTAAATCCTGCCAAAAATAGGACTATTCATCCTGTTCAGTCCATGCTTTTCACGGGATGAAGCGCAAGGGTTTGCCGGCGCCATTGCCCCCGTCCCTCACCGGCCCATCACCGATCCAGCCCCGATCACTCACCGATCTCCTATCGGCACCACACCGGCCCTGCGTCAGCCAAGGATCCTTCCGCTCGCTCCGCTCAGCTCATTCAGCTCACTGGGCCCACTGCCTGCGCCCAGCTCAACCCACACTGAGCACTCGTCCAACCCCGACTGATCAGCCCACCAGCAGTCCGATCTCCTTGCGCAGTTGGTCGATGGTGGCGCTGCCCAGGTAACTCTGGGCGCAGTGCACCGCGGGCAGGCGCATCAGCTGGGCACGGTTCTGGCGCAGGCATTGCTCCACCAGCGGCAGGCTCGGACGATCGCAGAGCACGTGGCTGGAGGCCCGCAGCAGGGCCAGCAGGCGACTGCCGGTATCGGGATTGGCGGTCATCACCAGCAGCTCACTGCCACGCAGGCTGTGCAGGATCACCTCCGCAGCCCTCAGGATCCCGGGGCTGATGCTCACCAGCCCCACGCAACTCCCGGCCCTCAACTCCTTGAGCAGGTCGAGTTCGTGGCGGAAGTCGTTGAGATCCACCGGCACCGCCCGCACCCCGTGGCGCTTGGCGATCTCCTCCACCGGTTGCAGGAAGTAGCGACTGGTCACCACGGTGCCGTTGTTGGAGCTCTCCAGCAGCGTTTCCAGCTCCTCCATCGGCACCACCTCCACCGGCACCTCCAGGTTGGGCTTGAGCTCTTCAGCGATCAGCAGCGAAGCGCCCAGGTCTTCGCGGGGGGTGCTCACCAGCACGCGGGCACCGCAGCGCAACCGCCAGTCGATCTCCTGGGTGATCAGATCGCGGGCCTGCTGCAGCGTGCAGCCGGCCTGCAGCAGCGCATCGATCTGCTGGCGCACCAAGCGGTCGAGATCCGGCTGCACCTTCGGCCGCGGCCCTGAGGGCACGCGGGTTTCGCGCGGTTTGAGCTGATCGCGCACGTAGATCCCGGAGCCGGCCAGGGCCTCCACCACCCCATCGGTTTCCAGCTGGCGGTACACCTTGCTGATCGTGTTGCGGTGCAGACCCGTCTGCATCGCCAGCTGGCGCGTACTCGGCAACCGGTGGCCGGGTGGATAGTGGCGCGCCGCGATCGCGAAGCAGATCTGGTTGTACAGCTGGGCCGACGCCGGGATGTCGCTTTCCTGCTGAATATGGAATCGCACGCCGGGGGTAGGCCAATTGCTGTGCTGGCCACCTTACGGAGCGCCGTCCGGCCGCACAATCCCCTGAACAGTCCAAGGCTTCACCGCCCCGTTGCCCATGTCCATCCCGAGCCAGCCCACGCGCCCCAGCTTCTCCAGCTGGATCGAACCGCGACAGGGGGTGCGCTGCTGGTGGGCCTTGCCGGCTGACGCCGCGGGAAAGCCGATCCAGCCCCGCGCGGCCGTGCTGGTGCTGCCTGAGGTGTTCGGCGTGAACGCCTGGGTGCGCAGCGTGGCCGACCGCCTCGCCGCCGCGGGCTACGCCGCCCTGGCCTGGCCGATCTTCTGGCGCACGGCCCCCGATCTCGATGTGGGCTACGACGCCGCCGGCCTGGCCGCAGGCCGCCAGCACCGCGATCGGCTCAACGCCGAGGAATTCCTCAGCGACGCCCGCGACGCCGTGGCCTGGTTACAGGCCCAGCCGGGGCTGGAGGCCAGGCCTGTGGGCTGTCTGGGGTTCTGCTTCGGCGGCCACCTGGCGATGCTGGCCGCCACCCTGCCCCAGATCGCCGCCACCGCAGATTTCTATGGCGCCCGCGTGTCCACGTTCCGGCCCGGCATGGCCGCCGCTGCAGAGGCAGGCGACCCAGCAGCAGGCAACACGGAACCAGGCAACGAGGACGCCAACCAACCAACCCTGGCGGTGGTGCCCCGGATAGCCGGCGAGTTGCTCTGTGTCTGCGGCAACCAGGACCCGCTGATGCCACCCGAGGAAATCGCCGCGATCCGAGCCGCCCTGCAGCCACCCCACAACCTGATGCTGCTGACCGGCGCCGGCCATGGCTTCATGTGCGAGGCGCGTGCCGACTATCAGCCAGACGCCGCCTGCAAGGGCTGGCAGGCCCTGCTGGAGCTGTTCGGCCGTCGTCTCTGATAGACGCCCCGGCCCTGATCAGCTGCCGGGCCTAATTAATCAGCGGTCGGCTCGGCGGTCTTCGCTTCGGCGGCACGAGCCTCGGCGGCCCTGGGCGTTTCGATCACCCGCGGCTTGTTGTTGCCACCTGCGGTACCGCCGGCAGCACTGGCGCTGCCACCCTTGGTGAGACTGGTTTTGCGGGGGCTGAGGAACATGATCATGTTGCGCCCCTCCCGCTTGGGAGGCTGCTGCACTTCTGCCGCTTCTTCCAGGTCTTTGGCCATGCGGTAAAGCAGCACTTCAGCCAGAGCCGTGTGCTGGATCTCACGGCCCCGGAAGATCACGGTGCACTTCACCTTGTCGCCAGATTTTAGGAAACGGGAAGCCTGGCCGATGCGCACGTCGTAATCGTGCTGATCAATCTTGTAGCGCATCTTCACCTCTTTAACTTCGGTTTGATGCGACTTCTTCTTGGCTTCCTTGGCCTTCTTTTCCTGCTCGAATTTGTATTTGCCGTAATCCATGATCCGGCACACCGGCGGATCGGCCTTTTCGCTCACCAGCACCAGGTCGAGCTCCCGGTCCTTGGCCACCTCCAGCGCGGCCTCCCGTGTGATCACCCCCAGCTGACTGCCGTCGGCATCCACCACCCGCAAGTTGGGGTAACTGATGCGCTCGTTGATGTTGGGCAGCTCCCGCACGGGAGCACGGCGGTCAAAACGGGGACGGGGTGGCATTCAGGAGGGCGGAGGGGCGTTCAGACAGGAACGCTTCACCCTAGACCGGCCAGCACCGCCTGCAGGGCTTGTTCACATTGCTCGGCGGTGCTGGAGCCGCCGAGCCAGTGCGGCCGGTGCTGGCGGCGGAACCAGGTGCGCTGGCGCTTGGCGAACTGGCGGGTGCGCTGCTCGGCCGCGGCAATCGCCTGATCCAGCTCCAGCTCACCCGCCAGGTGGGCCCGGGCCTCGGCATAGCCGATCGTGTCGAGCAGGGGCAGGGCGGACCCATAGCGCGCAATCAGGGCGGCGGTTTCCGCCAGCAGACCACCCTCAGGCCCCACCTCAAACATGGCGCGGGTGCGTCTGTGGATGCGGCTGCGCAGGTCAGCCGGGTCGAGCCCCAGTTCCAACACGCGCCAGGGCGGCGGCGTGCAGCCCTGCTGGACACTCAGCGGCTTGCCGGTGGCATACAGCACCTCCAGGGCCCGCTGGGTGCGCACGGCGTCGGCCGGGGCGATGCGAGCGGCGGCGGCCGGATCGGCGGCGGCCAGCAGCTGGTGGCAGGCGGGCTGCCCCAGGGCCGTGAGCTGGGCCCGCAGCCACGGCTGGGGGGGCACCGCCGGCGGCTCCAGCCCCTGGCTGAGGGCCTTGAGATAGAGCCCACTGCCACCGGAGAGCAGCGCCAGCGACTGTCCTGACGCGATCGCACTGCGGCGGGGGCGCGCCAGTTCTGCAGCGATCAGGGGTTCGGCGATCGCCCGGAACTCCTGCAGGTTGATCGGCTGGTCGGGCTCGCGCAGATCCAGCAGCTCGTGGCGCACCCGGGCCCGCTGCTGCGACGTGGGCTTGGCGGTGCCCACGTCCATCTGGCGATAGAGCTGGCGTGAGTCCACGTTCAGCACCGCCAGATCCAGGGCCTCGGCCAGGGCGATGGCCAGATCGGTCTTGCCGCTGGCCGTGGGGCCCAACAGCACGATCACCAGGGGTTGGGGGTCTGCCATCGCTCCAACCTGGCAGCCCACACCCACCGGCCGGGCAGGGCGGGGAGCGATCTGATTGGCGGTGGTAGATTGCCCTTCGGGACTGGGTTATCCGCCTGACCCGAAGCGTGTACGGCCTTTCATGAGCGAAGCCACCAAAGTTCAGGCCGCCTACGGAGCAGAGCAGATCCAGGTGCTGGAGGGCCTGGAGCCGGTGCGCAAGCGCCCCGGCATGTACATCGGCTCCACCGGTCCGCGTGGCTTGCACCACCTGGTCTACGAGGTGGTCGACAACTCGGTGGACGAGGCCCTCGCGGGCCACTGCGATGCCATCGAGGTGGTGCTCAACGACGACGGCAGCTGCTCGGTCACCGACAACGGCCGGGGCATCCCGACCGACATCCACCCGCGCACCGGCAAGAGCGCCCTGGAAACGGTGCTCACCGTGCTCCACGCCGGCGGCAAGTTCGGCGCGGGCGGCTACAAGGTGTCGGGCGGCCTGCATGGTGTGGGCGTCTCGGTGGTGAACGCCCTCTCCGAGTGGGTGGAGGTGACGGTGCACCGCCAGGGCCAGGTGCACACCCAGCGCTTCGAGCGCGGTGCGCCGATCGGCAGCCTCGCCTCCGCCCCCGCCGACGACCCCGGCCGCACCGGCACCTCGGTGTGCTTCAAGCCGGATATCGAGATCTTCTCCACCGGCATCGTCTTCGACTACGCCACCCTGGCCTCACGCCTGCGTGAGCTCGCCTATCTCAACGGCGGGGTGAGGATCGTGTTTCGCGACGATCGCGCCGCAGCCCGCAGCGAAGCCGGCGAGCCCCACGAGGAAATCTATTTCTACGAAGGCGGCATCAAGGAATATGTCGCCTACATGAATGCGGAGAAGGATCCGCTCCATCCCGACATCATCTATGTAAACGCCGAGCGCGACGGCGTGCAGGTGGAGGCAGCCCTGCAGTGGTGCGTGGATGCCTACTCCGACAGCATCCTGGGTTTTGCCAACAACATCCGCACCGTGGATGGCGGCACCCACATCGAGGGCCTTAAAACGGTTCTCACCCGCACCCTCAACGCCTTCGCCAAGAAGCGCGGTAAGCGCAAGGAAGCCGATACCAATCTGGCCGGCGAGAACATCCGCGAAGGCCTCACCGCCGTGCTGTCGGTGAAGGTGCCTGAGCCGGAATTCGAAGGCCAGACCAAGACCAAACTCGGCAACACCGAGGTGCGAGGCATCGTCGATTCACTGGTGGGCGAGGCCCTGGGTGAATTCCTCGAATTCAACCCCTCGGTGATCGACCTGATCCTCGAGAAGGCGATTCAGGCCTTCAATGCCGCCGAGGCCGCCCGTCGGGCCCGCGAGCTGGTGCGCCGCAAGAGCGTGCTGGAGAGCTCCACCCTGCCCGGCAAACTGGCCGACTGCTCTTCCCGCGATCCATCGGAATCCGAGATCTACATCGTGGAGGGGGATTCCGCCGGCGGCTCGGCCAAGCAGGGCCGCGACCGGCGCTTCCAGGCGATCCTGCCGCTGCGCGGCAAGATCCTCAACATCGAGAAGACCGACGATTCCAAGATCTACAAGAACACCGAGATTCAGGCCCTGATCACAGCCCTGGGACTGGGGATCAAGGGGGAGGAGTTCGACGAAAAGAACCTCCGCTACCACCGGATCGTGATCATGACCGACGCCGACGTCGACGGCGCCCACATCCGCACCCTGATCCTCACCTTCTTCTTCCGCTATCAGAAGGCACTGGTGGAAGGTGGCTACATCTACATCGCCTGCCCCCCCCTCTACAAGGTGGAGCGCGGCAAGAACCACACCTACTGCTACAACGAAGACGACCTCAAAAAGACCATCCAGGGCTTTGGCGAGAAGGCGAATTACACCATTCAGCGCTTCAAGGGTCTGGGCGAAATGATGCCCCAGCAGCTCTGGGAAACCACCATGGATCCCAGCACCCGCATGATGAAGCGGGTCGAAATTGAAGATGCCCTCGAAGCCGATCGAATCTTCACGATCCTGATGGGCGACAAGGTGGCGCCCCGCCGTGAGTTCATCGAAACCCACAGCGCCACGCTGGATCTTGCCCAGCTGGACATCTGAGGCCGCCCCGTTGATACGCCCCCCCCGGCAAGCGGCCGCCAGCGTCTCCGGCCTCTCCCAGCTCCGTGCCCTTGCGCTGATCAGCTTTGCCCTAGTGGGCCCCGCCGGCTTGCCTGCGGGCGGAGCTGAGGCCCGAGTGCCGGAACTGCGCCGCCGCCAGCGCGCCTGCGAACCCATCACCGCCCCGGCAGCGATGGCCCTGCGCTGCGGGCCCCAGCAGCAGGCGCCGGTGATCGCCCGGGCTGCTGCCGGGGCCCCCTTGCGCCCGCTGCGCCGCTGGTTCGGCGCCGATGGCCAGCCCTGGCTGCAGGTGGAATTGCCCGCAGGCGCCACCGGGCCGATCAGGGGGCCCAGGCGCGGCTGGCTGCTGGAAGCCGAAACCTGAGCAGCGGCGGTGCCGCTCAGGCCACCAGGGCCGCCTCGATGGCGCCTGTCAGCTCAGCGGAGTCGGGCTCCACACCACTCTTGAAGCGTGCCAGCACGGTGCCGTCCTTGCTGATCAGAAACTTCTCGAAGTTCCAGGCCACCGGGCCGGCCGGCTCGCTCTCAATGAGGGTGGTGTAAGGGGCCTCGGCCATGGCCAGCTTGGCCATCACCGGGAAGTTCACGCCGTAGGTGGTGGAGCAGAACTGCTCGATCTCGGCCTGGCTGCCAGGTTCCTGGGCGCCGAAGTCGTTGCAGGGGAAAGCCAGCACCGTGAAGCCCCTGGCGCCGTAGGTGTCCTGCAGCTTCTGCAGGCCGGCGTACTGGCGGGTGAAGCCACAACGGCTGGCCACGTTCACGATCAGCAGCACCTGGCCGGCCCAGTCGCCCAGCTTGCGCTCAGCCCCCTGGCCGTCGCGCACCACCAGATCACTCACGTTGATTGCCATCGGCATCGGCGCCCCTGCGGGCCATCACTGGGCCGGACCTTAACGGGTCTGGCCGCCATGTTTGCGGCGGCACCAGCACCGGCACCACAGCCCCATAAACTCGACCCAAGCCGCAGCGCAAGCCGATGAGCGAGGCGAACGGCGGCACGACCCTTGCCAGCGCCGGCAGCAACGGCTCCAACAACTCGGCAGCGGCACCGGTGGCCGAGGTGGTGGCGCGCCAGCTGGAAGCCCTGCTGGAGGTGGGCAACTACGACGGGGCCAAGCTGCTGCTGCGCCCCGTGCAGGAGGTGGACACGGCCGAGGCGATCGGCGCCCTGCCCCGCACCCTTCAGGCCCTGGCCTTCCGACTGCTGCCGAAAGACGAGGCAATCGAGGTTTACGAATACCTCGATCCAGCCGTGCAGCAGAGCCTGCTGGAGCGGCTGCGCTCCGGCGAGGTGCTGGAGCTGGTGGAGGAGATGTCGCCCGACGACCGGGTGCGGCTTTTTGATGAGCTGCCGGCCAAGGTGGTGCGGCGTCTGCTGGCCGAGCTGAGTCCGGCCGAGCGCCGCGTCACGGCCCAGCTGCTGGGCTACGAGGCCGAGACGGCGGGCCGGTTGATGACCACCGAGTTCATCGACCTCAAGGAATTCCACAGCGCTGCCCAGGCCCTGGCGATCGTGCGCCGCCGCGCCCGCGACACCGAAACCATCTATTCCCTCTACGTCACCGACGCCTCGCGCCACCTCACCGGGATTCTTTCCCTGCGGGACCTGGTGGTAGCCGACCCGGAGACGCGCATCGGCGATGTGATGACGCGGGAGGTGATCAGCGTGAGCACCGACACCGACCAGGAGGAAGTGGCCCGCGCCATCCAGCGCTACGACTTCCTGGCCGTGCCGGTGGTGGACCGGGAGCAGCGGCTGGTGGGGATCGTCACGGTCGACGACGTGATCGACGTGATCGAGCAGGAGGCCACCCGCGACCTCTATGCCGCCGGCGCCGTGCAGGCCGGCGATGAAGACGACTACTTCCAGAGCAACCTGTTCACCGTGGCCCGCCGCCGGGTGGTGTGGCTGCTGGTGCTGCTGATCGCCAACAGCGGCACCGCCGCGGTGATCGCCTCGATGGATGGGGTGCTCAAGCAGGTGGTGGTGCTGGCGGCCTTCATCCCGCTGCTGATCGGCACCGGCGGCAACGTGGGCGCCCAGAGCTCCACCGTGGTGATCCGCGGCCTCAGCACCCAGCGGATCCAGGCCCTCGGACCCGTGCGGGCGATCAGCCGCGAGGCGGTGGCGGGTGCCTTGCTGGGCCTGCTGATGCTGCTGGTGGTGGTTCCCTGGACGGCCTACGTGAGCGGTGGCAACTGGCTGGTGGCCGGGGCCGCCGGCGGCAGCCTGGTGGCGATCACCACCCTGGCGGCCACCGCCGGTGCGGCCCTGCCCCTGCTGTTCAACCGTCTGGGACTGGATCCGGCCCTGATGTCGGCCCCGTTCATCGCCACCGCCACCGACGTGGCCGGGGTGTTCATCTACCTGCAGCTGGCGTCCTGGCTGCTGCAGCGCCAGGGCTGAGGCCAGTGCCGGCAGCGATTTTCAGGTTTCTGAGAGCCCTTTACACTTCTTCAGGTTAGGCTTCACACATCTTCAGGAGCCTGGTCCGATGGTCCTCTCCGCCCCTGTTCCGGAGCCCACCGCCGTCGCGCGTGTCGGCTCTGCGCGCCCGGCTGCGGCGGTCCGCCCCGGAGTCGACGGTGATCTGGTGCGCAGCTACCTGCGCGACATCGGCCGGGTGCCGCTGCTGACGCACGAGCAGGAGATCACGCTGGGCCGGCAGGTGCAGGAGCTGGTGGCGATCGAGGAGCTGGAAGGCGAGCTGGAGACCCA
>JBILDP010000049.1:0-12064 GCA_044352535.1 Prochlorococcaceae cyanobacterium | reverse complement strand
AATCCTGGGAATCCTGAAAGCGGGTGGTGCCTATGTGCCTCTCGATTTTAGCTCTC
The DNA here is from genome assembly GCA_044352535.1 of Prochlorococcaceae cyanobacterium. Taxonomy (GTDB): domain Bacteria; phylum Cyanobacteriota; class Cyanobacteriia; order PCC-6307; family Cyanobiaceae; genus NIES-981. The sequence goes on along the minus strand of JBILDP010000049.1, from coordinate 12,008 downwards.
CTGGGCCTTCTCTGGCTCGGATGTTGTCTGTATCTGGGGCTGATCTATTGATTGTAGACGATTTGCCTCCATCCTGCATGCAGGCTACTCCGTTGATCCGGGTGCTTTCGCTTGCGGCCGAAGAAGCTGGTTTTAGGCGGCTGCCATCGGAGCGCCCAAAGGTTGATCTCCGGGCGCATCATCTTGCTTATGCGATTTATACCTCTGGCACATCTGGTATCCCCAAACTCGTCGGCATCGAGCATCGGAGTGCCGCCAACCTCATTGCCCACGCTGTAGAGGATCTGCTCGACTCTGCCGAGGTTGCCAGAGTGCCGTTTGTCGACAACGTGGCATTTGATTCAAGTGTGGCACAGATGTTTGTCACTTGGAGCCATGGTGGGGCTTTGCTCTTTCAGGCGGATATCGCCACAGTGGTGCGAGGCAATCAAGGGCCTGAGCCAACCGCCATAGGCACGGTGCCGTCAGCGCTGAGGGCTTTACTTGAGACTGCTGAACTGCCTTTATCAATTCGGGTCATTGGTCTTGGCGGTGAGTCCATTCCTGCCCCATTGCTGGACAAGATCGGGCGCCTTCGGCACGTTCGCAAAATCTATAACTACTACGGTCCCACGGAGAGCACGGTTTACTCCATGGTGGCCTCTATTGAGTGTTTAACGATCGCATCTGGTGAGGTCATAAGCCATAGTGGGCGAAATCTGGGACTGCCGATTCGAAACACCCAAGTTCACCTTCTAGATGCATGTGGACGGCCTGTGCCTCTAGGGGCACCCGGAGAAATACACATCGGTGGTTTGGGCGTGTCACGCGGCTATCTTGGCGCCCCCGAGTTGACTGCTCAATGTTTCCGGTCCAATCCTTGGGGTGACTGTGCTGAGAGCCTTCTCTATCGAACGGGAGATTTGGGATTTCGCTTGCCAGATGGCACTGTTGAGTTTCTTGGGCGGTGTGACCAGCAAGTAAAAGTGCGCGGCTTGCGGGTTGAGATGGAGGCCGTGGAGGCTGAGCTGTCTGCTCATCCCTCTATCTGTAATGTCGTTGTTCTCTCAAGGGAGGATATTGCGGAGGATCCACGCCTTGTTGCTTATTACGTTCGAAATCTATCGGCTGCCTCAATTTCAGTTGCCCAGCTGCGCGATTTCCTGACTGAACGTTTGCCTGCCTACATGGTGCCCTCAGCGTTTCTAGAGCTTCATAGCTTGCCCCTCACCTCAAACGGCAAGCTGGATCGCAGGGCTCTGCCAACACCATCGTTTGCCTCAAATCTTCCCCAGCGCGTTCCTCCCGCCACCGATCTTGAGCGTCAGCTGTATGCCATCTGGACTGAGGTGCTAGGGCACAGTGATTTTGGCAGCACCGACAACTTCTTTGCCATCGGTGGCCATTCCCTGCTCACGATGAGAGTTGATCAGCTCGTTCGTGAGCGACTTGGGCTCGAGGTTCCGATCTATCTCTTTTTCTCGCATCCAACGGTCCAGCGGCTTTGTAGCAAGCTAAGCGCCGATCCCTCTGCCCTTCCCGAGGATCACGCCTGTGCTGGGAGTTCTGAAAGGTCGATAGAGGCACTTGCTTTGCCGCCTCCCATCCGCCGTTTTCTCAGCCAGCAGCAGATTTTTCTGCAGAGATGGCCCGGTCAGCTTTCGCCTGGCCATCAATTTGTCCATTTACTGGGAGATCCTTGCTCCCAGTGTCGTCTTTTTTGGTGTTTTCAGGGGTCTCATGAGCACGAGGCCTTAGCAGGCTGTCTTTCACCTGAGGTCAGTCTGTATGGAATGCGCTCTCTCCATGGCTGTGATGATGCAGCGACTATCTACGGCCAGCCACCGCTGCTAGCAATTGTGGCTGGCTTGTACTCAAGAGAGGTGTTAGATCATGTGCCGCTCGGTGAGCCTCTTGTTGTTGGAGGTAATTGTCAGTCTGCATGGATTGCCAACGCGATTGCTCGCCAGCTTGTTGGCTGTGGCCGCCAGGTTCAGCGGTTGATCATGATGGAGCTATGTATGCAGGAAATTGAGCAAGGAATGCTCAACTGGGACGGCCCAGTTGTTCTGATATGGGGTGATGAGAGTCGGTTTAACCCCTTCTCTTCTTTTTATAGGCCTGAATCCAGGATTCTTCGGATCACGAAAAGACTTGCCCCCGCTATTTATCGATCTGTGATTCGTTCGCGGTTAAAAAAGGCATTCAAGGGTGGATTCCAAGTTTCCATTGTTTCTGGTGCTCACGGCGCCTTCTTCCAGTCTGTCAATGTTGAGGGTCTTGCAAGGGTCGTTAAGGGGCATGTTGTTGAAGCTTCGGTCCTTGGGTTTTCCAGATAGTGCGTGGTTCCCTTGTTTGGTGAGTCGGTGTTCGGTAGCGACCTCTCGATGCCGATTCTGAAGGTGACTCCTTGGCGGCTGGAGAGACCGGTCCCCTCTTCTATGCGGCACTGTTTAGATGTCTCTGACGGGCCAGTCGTTTTATCTGTTGATCGTCGCGATGGAGTGCATGCTTCTCTGCGTGCAGGCCTCTTTGCTGCTTTTTCTGATAGCGAACTTCTTCGCTATAGCTCCTTTCGTAGTGCTGCCGATGCAGAGCGCTTTCTTTTGGGGCGCGGCCTGCTCAGGGTTGTTCTAGGTTTCTTGACGGCGATGCATCCTGGTGATGTTGAAATATGCCTGGGGTCGCATGGCAAGCCATTCTGTGCGGCGGGGCCTCAATTCAGCGTTAGTCACTCTGGCGATCTGCTCTTGATTGCCGTGCATTCGAATTGCCCTGTTGGCGTCGATCTCGAGCGCAATGATTCATGCTTCGAGTGGGAGCCTCTGGTGCATCGCGTCTTTCCACCGGATCAGGTGTCGTCGATACGCAAGCTGCCGCAGTCGTTGCAAAGCCAATCATTTCTGCAGGCTTGGTGTCATCTTGAGGCTCGTTTGAAGATGGCCGGTGTCGGTTTTGGCGTCCCTATGGGCCCGCGGTGGCAATGGCCCCTGGTCCGTCAGTGGGTGCTTGATCTTCCCCAGGGTTACGTGGGATCTCTGGCCCTCGGCTCTGCTCTCCAAGCACCCATCGCTGATCGCGCTGATGGCGCGTTTTCCTGAGGGGCCACTGCGGTCGGCGAGACTTCAGGCCAATGACCCATTCAGCAGGCATGCCCCCCAGTGGTGAAACGGTCTCGGCCTCAGGTGAGCGTTCGACTGCCGCCGCCCGCGCCTTCCCTCTGGCCGCCATCACCGGTCACGGCACGCTGAAGCTGGCGCTGCTGCTGGCGGCGGTGGATCCGGGCCTAGGTGGGGTGGTGATCGCCGGCGGCCGCGGCACCGGTAAGTCGGTGCTGGCCCGGGGCCTGCATGCCCTGCTGCCGCCGATCGACGTGCTCGATCTGGGCACGCCGACCCCTGGCCAGCCGGCGCCGGCCGGGCTGAACATCGACCCCCAGCGCCCTGAGGAGTGGGACTCGCCCACCCAACAGCGGCTCACCGAGCTGGGCGCCGACCCCAGCGGCAGCGACCCGAGTGCCTTGCTGCCCACCAAGGTGATTCCCGCACCGTTTGTGCAGGTGCCCCTCGGCATCACCGAAGACCGCCTGGTGGGTTCGGTGGATGTCACCGCCTCGCTGGCCAGCGGCCAGGCGGTGTTCCAGCCGGGGTTGCTGGCCGAGGCGCACCGGGGGGTGCTCTATGTGGATGAGCTCAACCTGCTCGACGACAACATCACCAACCTGCTGCTGGCGGCGGTGGGCTCTGGTGAAAACCGGATCGAGCGCGAGGGGCTGAGCCTCAGCCACCCCTGCCGCTGTCTGTTGATCGCCACCTTCAACCCCGAGGAAGGGGCGGTGCGCGACCACCTGCTCGATCGTTTCGCCATCTGCCTTAGCGCCAACCAGGTGCTGGAGCTGGAGCAGCGGGTGGAGATCAGCCGCGCCGCCATCGAACACGCTGAAACCAGCGACAGCTTCCGCGCCAGATGGCAGGAGGACAGCGACGCCCTGGCCACCCAGCTGCTGCTGGCGCGCCAGTGGCTGCCGGATGTGCAGATCTCCAGGGAGCAGATCGCCTACCTGGTGAATGAAGCCCTGCGCGGCGGCGTGGAGGGCCACCGCAGCGAGCTGTATGCGGTGCGGGTGGCGCGTGCCCACGCCGCCCTCAGCGGCCGCGACCGGGTGGAGGCCGACGACCTGCAGGTGGCCGTGCGCCTGGTGATCGCCCCCCGCGCTTCCCAGCTGCCGCCCCCCGACCCCGAGCAGCCCCTGGAGCCGCCGCCGCCCCCGCCGCCGCCCCAGGGCGAGCAACCTCCCGAGGAGCCGGAGCCGCCCGAGAACGAGCAGGAGCCCGACGAGCCCGAAGACGACAGCGACGAGCCCGACGACCAGGACGAGACCCCCGAGGATCAGGCCCCGCCCCAGGTGCCGGAGGAGTTTCTGCTCGATCCCGAGGCCGTGGCAATCGACCCCGACCTGCTGCTGTTCGGTGCCGCCAAGGCCAAGAGTGGTGGCAGCGGCAGCCGGGCCGTGGTGTTCAGCGATTCACGCGGCCGCTACGTGAAGCCGATGCTGCCCCGCGGCCCGGTGAAGCGCATCGCCGTGGACGCCACCCTGCGGGCGGCGGCGCCGTATCAGAAATCCCGGCGCGAGCGTGAACCGCACCGCAAGGTGGTGGTGGAAGACGGCGACCTGCGCGCCAAGCAGCTGCAGCGCAAGGCCGGTGCCCTGGTGATCTTCCTGGTGGATGCCAGTGGCTCGATGGCGCTCAACCGCATGCAGAGCGCCAAGGGCGCTGTGATCCGCCTGCTCACCGAGGCCTACGAAAACCGCGACGAGGTGGCCCTGATCCCCTTCCGCGGCGAGCAGGCCGAGGTGCTCCTGCCCCCCACCCGCTCGATCACCGCCGCGCGCCGGCGCCTCGAATCGATGCCCTGCGGTGGCGGCTCCCCGTTGGCACACGGCCTCTCCCAGGCGGCCCGGGTTGGCGCCAACGCCCTGGCCACGGGTGATCTGGGTCAGGTGGTGGTGGTGGCGATCACCGACGGCCGCGGCAACGTGCCCCTTGGCCGCTCCCTGGGCCAGCCCGAGCTGGAGGGCGAGGAGCCGGTGGATCTCAAGGAGGAGGTGAAGCAGGTGGCCAGCCGCTACCGGGCCCTGGGCATCAAGCTGCTGGTGATCGACACCGAGCGCAAGTTCATCGGCAGCGGCATGGGCAAGGACCTGGCTGAGGCGGCCGGTGGCAAATACGTGCAGTTGCCCAAGGCGAGTGATCAGGCGATCGCCGCCATCGCCATGGAGGCGATCGCTGGTGTCTGAATCAGCGGGGTGATTCGGCCTGCTCGGCCGCTGCCCTCTCGCGGGCGGCACCCGTCTGGGCTGGATAGAGCTCATCGAACAGCTTGCCCAGGCCGATGGCCACGCTGCGCATGCCATCCATGAACTTGGGGTCGGCGGTGAGCTTGTTCACGTCGCCTCCCACCTCATCCCAGCGCGCTGTCAGTCGCTGGGCGTTGGTCACCGTGCGCTGCAGTTCGGCAATCGTCTTGGGGTTGTCGAGCGCGGCCAGGATGTGGCGCAGGTGCGCCGAACTCACGTTGAGGTCGCCGAGGGAAGGTTGCAGCTTGGCGACCGAGTGGTCGATATTCCGGACCAGACCTCGGCCCTCCTCCAGGAAGGTGGTGGCCTCCTTGGCGGTTTGATCCACGCTGGTGCTGAGGTTGGCAAAGCGCCTCACCAACTGCTGCTGTTCGCTTTCGACCAGGAGCTTGTGCATCAGGGTCGTCACGCTGGTGAGACTGGGCCCCTGCACCCCCTTGATGGCGTCGCCGTTGCAGAGCATCACGCTGCGGTTGCATGCCGAGGAGCGGGGGCTGGGTGACTGGCCCGGCAGTGGCTTGCCTGTGCTGATCAGGGCCACTTGCGCCTCCGCCCCCAACAGGGAGGCCTCACCGATCTGGGCATAGGTGGGCCGCGCCAGCCGCAGGCTGGACTGATTGATCTCCAGGTCGGCAATCACCGCTGCCGGTGTCACCTGCACCCGACGCACGGTGCCCACCAGCACGCCGCGATACACCACCGGGGAGCGCTCGGCCAGGCCGCTCGCCTCAGCAAAACTGGCGCGGATTGTCCAGTTGTCGCGGCTGAGCGACATACCCCGAATCCACATGCCCAGGCCCACGGCGCTGGTGACGGCCGCCAGCACGGAGAACCCCACAAGGGCTTCGCGGATACTGCGGCGCATCGGCTGGCGCATCAACTACAGCTCCGCTGGCTGCATAGGTCCGCGCAGACTACCGCTACGGAACTGCACCACGTAGGGATCGGTGGTAGTGCGGTATTCCTCCACGCTGCCGCACCAGCGGAAGTGACCCTCGTAGAGCAGTACCACCCGGGTGCCCGAGCGTTCGATCGTGCTGTGCACGTGACTCACCACCACCGAGCTGGCCTGGGCCATGGCCGTGGTGCTCACGATCAGGTCCTCAATGCGGGTGCAGGCCACGGGATCGAGGCCGGCGGTCGGTTCGTCGAACAGCAGCAGCGGCATCTGGTCCTGCTTGCGGGTGGGGTCCTGGATCAGGGCCCGGGCAAAGCTCACGCGCTTCTGCATGCCGCCACTGAGTTCCCCAGGCATTTGCTCCTCGATACCGGAGAGGCCCACCGCCTCCAGGGCAGACCGCACCTGTTCACGGATCTCCCGCTCGCTCAATCGGCTGAAGCGATAGAGCAGGAAGCCCACGTTTTCGCCAACGGTGAGGGAGCCGAGCAGGGCTGGGTTCTGAAACACCAGGCGCACATCGGGTGGATGGCGCTGATCCAGTCGCAGGTACGTCTGGGGCACGCCGTGCAGCTCCAGGCGACCGCTGCTGGGCAGCAGCAGCCCGGCCAGCAGGCGGAGCACTGTCGACTTGCCGGCTCCCGAGGGGCCGACCACCACCAATCGCTCACTGGCGGCCAGGCTCAGGTTCACCCGGTCGAGCACGGTGCGGCTTCCCCAGCGCACGCTGAGGTTGTCCATGCGGGCCAGGGGGGGCTGCTCGCCAGGGCTCAGGCCAGTTCCGCCCCCGCTCCCATTGCTGTCAGCCGCCACCCGTCTCCTGGCCTGAACCACGGCCATCCTGGCGCTTTGCAGGAGTCTTTCTACAGTTCAGAGACCTCCACCCTCCGACCCGGAGGCCCGCTCCCTTGAACCCGCAGAGGTCGGTCTCAAAGTCGCGGCGCCTGCGGCGTCGACTGGCCCGCCCTGACTGGGTGGGCCGAGGCGATCTGCGCCAGCGGGATCTGATGAGCCGCTCTCGCCGGGCGGTGCGCTGGCTTCAGCCGGGTCTGGTGGTGAAGCGCTGGGTGCTCACCTCGGGTCTGGGGCTGATCATCCTGCTCCTTGGCACGGCGATCTGGGCCGATCTGCAGCCGATCTACTGGACGCTTTCCGGCATCCAATGGCTGCTCAAGAACATCACCACCGTGTTGCCGCGGGAGATCACCGGGCCGCTGGTGCTGGCCATCGGCGCCCTGCTGATCTGGCTGGGCCAGAGCCGCAGCTTCGGCACGATCCAGCAGGCCCTGGCGCCCGAGAAGGGAACCTTGCTGGTGGATGCCCTGGCAGCTCAGGGCCGGCTCAACCGTGGTCCCAGCATCGTGGCGATCGGCGGTGGCACCGGCCTCTCCACGTTGTTGAGCGGCCTGAAGCGCTACAGCTCCAACCTCACCGCCATCGTCACCGTGGCCGATGACGGTGGCAGCAGTGGCGTGTTGCGCCGTGAACTGGGGGTTCAGCCGCCTGGAGATATCCGCAATTGCCTGGCGGCCCTGGCCCGGGAGGAGCCCCTGCTCACCCGTCTGTTCCAGTACCGCTTCCGTGCTGGCGGCGGCCTCGAGGGCCACAGCTTCGGCAACCTGTTCCTCTCTGCGCTCACGGCCATCACCGGCAGCCTGGAGACGGCGATCACCGCCTCCAGCCGGGTGCTGGCCGTGCAGGGTCAGGTGGTGCCGGCCACCAATGCCGATGTGCGCCTCTGGGCCGAACTCGAGAACGGTGAGCGCATCGAGGGGGAATCCCGGATCGGGCACGCTCCGTCGCCGATTGTGCGGCTTGGCTGCATCCCTGAGCGACCGCCGGCCCTTCCCCGGGCGATCGAGGCGATTGCCCATGCCGATCTGATCGTGCTCGGCCCCGGCAGCCTCTACACCTCCCTGCTGCCCAACCTTCTGGTGCCTGAACTGGTGGCCGCGATCGCCCGCAGCAAAGCTCCCCGGCTCTACATCTGCAACCTGATGACCCAGCCCGGTGAGACCGACGGTCTGACGGTGGAAGGACACCTGCGGGCCATCGAGGCCCAGCTGGCCAGCCTCGGGGTGGAGGAACGGCTGTTCACCGCAGTGTTGGCCCAGGAAGCTCTCGACGACTCTCCCCTGCTGGAGCGCTACCGGCAGCAGGGCGCCGAGCCGGTCGACTGTGACGCCCGGCAGCTGCGGCGTCAGGGCTATGCCGTGATGCTCGCTCCGCTGCAGGGAGCCCGCCCCACCGCAACCCTGAGACACGATCCCCGCTCACTGGCCCTGGCGGTGATGCGCTTCTACAGGAAACAAAAGGGGTAACAGGCGTGATTCAGTAGGCGTCCTGCATCTCGTAGAAGTCGGGCTGCACGTAGTCCTTGCGCAGCGGCCAGCCCTTCCAGTCCTCCGGCATCAGCAGCCGCTTGGGGTGAGGATGGCCCTCGAAGCTGATGCCGAACATGTCGAACGTTTCGCGTTCCTGCCAGTCGGCGCCGCGGAACAGGCCATAGAGAGTGGGGATGGTGAGGTCGCCGTTGCGCTCTAGGAACACCTTCAGCCGCACCTCTTCCGGTTTCACTTCGGCTGGCAGGGCTCCGCTCTGGTTGGCTGCATCGGCAAGGGGGCCAAGCTTCACCAGGTGGTAGAAGCTCACCAGCCGACCTCCGGGGCCCTCGTCGTAGCCCCCCTGACACTGCAGGTAGTCGAAACCCTGGGCCTTGAGGGCCGTTGCCAGCAGGGGCAGGAAAGCAGGCTCAACGCCGATCACCTCGATGCCGAGGTGATCGGGAGGCAGCACCTGGTGGTCGAAGCCCTGGCTACTCAGCCACTGGCTCACCGGGCCGGCGGCCGGCGCGGCAAGGGGTGAGTCTTGGCCTGCGGGGATGGCTGCAGGAGTCTCTTCAGGCATCGCTCGAACTGGGCAGGGGGGCAGGGATGGCGGCTTGGGCGGCCGGCTCAGCGGCCACACCCATCGGCAAGCCGGCGGCGGCGGCCAGGGCCCGCTGCTGGGTTTCGGCGCTGAGGTAGGCCCCGGTGATGATCGGCTCCACGGCCTTCATCTCATGGGCCACCGTGCAGTAGCGGTGGGTCTGTTGCAGATTGCCGCGCTCGGCAAGGGCTTCGTTGCCCACCTTTTTGCGCAGCTTGATCACCGCATCGAAGATCGCCTCGGGGCGCGGCGGGCAGCCGGGCAGGTAGAGGTCCACGGGGATCAGCTTGTCCACGCCGCGCACGGCCGTGGTGGAGTCGGCCGAGAACATGCCGCCGGTGATCGTGCAGGCGCCCATGGCGATCACATACTTGGGCTCTGGCATCTGCTCATAGAGCCGCACCAGCGCCGGGCCCATCTTCATGGTCACGGTGCCGGCCACGATCAGTAGGTCGGCCTGGCGTGGGCTTGAGCGGGGCACCAGGCCGAAGCGGTCGAAGTCGAAGCGGGACCCGATCAGCGCCGCGAATTCAATGAAGCAGCAGGCGGTGCCGTAGAGGAGGGGCCAGAGGCTGCTGAGCCGGGCCCAGTTGTGCAGGTCGTCGAGGGTCGTGAGGATCACGTTCTCGGACAGGTCCGAGGTGACCTTGGGGGAGCCGACTGGACTGCAGCTGGCCTCGCGCAGGTCGCGCAGGGCGTTGATGCTCGGGGCGGATCCGGGGTTGGCTGGGGTGATGCTCATCGCTTGCGCTCCGTCAGCTCCATTCGAGGGCGCCCTTGCGCCAGGCGTAGGCCAGCGCCACCACCAGGATGGCGATGAAGATCAGGGCCTCAATGAAGGCCAGCAGACCCAGGCGGTGGAAGGCCACCGCCCAGGGGTACAGAAACACGGTCTCCACGTCGAAGATCACGAAGACCAGGGCAAACATGTAGTAGCGGATGTTGAACTGGATCCACGCTCCGCCAATGGGCTCCATGCCCGACTCATAGGTGAGCTCCCGCTCCCCTGCCCTGCTCCTGGGCGACAGCAGTTTGTTGGCCACCAGCGCCAGCACCGGTACGGCTGCTGAAATCAGCAGGAATCCGAGGAAGGCGTCGTAGCCGGAGAGCACGAACATGCGGGCCTGCCCAACCAGGCGCGCAGTCTGGCACCTGTGGCCCCGAGGATGGTCGATAGAGTTCTGTCCCCTGGCGTGGTTCGCGCATGAGCAGCACCGATCCCCAGGTAGAGCCCAGTCTCCAGACTGAGCCCGGCTCGCAGGTTGAGCCCGGCTCGCAGCTGGAGCCCGGTCCAGAGATCGCCTCGGGGGGCGAAGCAGCTCCGCAGGCGACGTCAGCCGTTGAAGGCTCTGCCACTCCTGAGGCTGGGGGCGGCAGCCGGGTTGGCGTTGCAGCGGAGCCGCAGGAGCCGCTCGACGATCCGGCGACCCACCGCTTCGAGTGCCGCAGCTGCGGCTTCGTGTACGACCCCGCCGAGGGGGTTGCCAAGCTCGGCATCGTCTCAGGCACCGCCTTTGCCGAGCTCGATCCGATCAGCTTCCGTTGCCCGGTGTGCCGCAGCAGGGTGGGTGCCTTCCGCGACATCGGTCCCCGCAACAAGCCCAGCGGTTTTGAGGAAAACCTCAACTTCGGTCTGGGCGTCAATCGGCTCACCCCCGGCCAGAAGAATGTGCTGATCTTCGGCGGCTTCGCCCTGGCGATCGCCTTCTTCCTTTCCCTCTATTCCCTGCGCTGAGCTCCGCTCGCTCACCGATGAACCGGTCTCCCCTCTCCCGCCTTGCCGCGCTGTTGCCCCAGGCACTGCGCCACAGGGCCCTGCTCAATCTCGTGCTGGTGCTGGCCCTGGGTCTCGGCCTGGGTGGCTGCGTGACCACCGGACTGCCGACGGCCGCCACCAGTCCCTGGCAGCCGGTGGAGCTGAACACCCGCTCCAATCCACTGGCCGTGGCCTTCACCGATGCCAGCCATGGCTTCCTGGTGGGCAGCAACCGCCTGATCCTGGAGACCGACGACGGGGGCGCCAGCTGGGAGGAGCGCAGCCTGGATCTGCCGGCGGAGGAGAATTTCCGCCTGATCAGCGTCGACTTTGACGGCCAGGAAGGCTGGATCGCCGGTCAGCCCGGCCTGATGCTGCACAGCACCGATGGCGGCCGCAACTGGAGTCGCCTGTTCCTCGACACCAAGCTGCCCGGCGAGCCCTACCTGGTCACGGCCCTGGGCAAGGGGCGGGCCGAGCTCGCCACCAACGTTGGAGCGGTGTATGCCACCGCCGATGGTGGCCTCAGTTGGCAGGCCCTGGTGACGGACGCGGCCGGTGCCGTGCGGGAGCTGCGTCGCAACCCCGACGGCCGCTATGTGAGCGTGAGCAGCCTGGGCAACTTCTTCTCCACCTGGAACCCCGGTGAGCCCACCTGGCAGGTGCACCAGCGGGTGAGCAGCCAGCGGCTGCAGTCCATGGGCTTCCAGCCCGATGGGGCCCTGTGGATGCTGGCCCGAGGCGCCCAGCTGCGCTTCAACCCCGATCCCGCCGATCCCGAGCAGTGGAGCAAGCCGGTGATCCCGATTACCAACGGCTACGGCTACCTCGACCTGGCCTGGGATCCCCGCGGCGAGCTCTGGACCGGGGGCGGCAGCGGCACCCTGCTGGTGAGCGCCGATGGCGGCAAGAGCTGGGAAAAGGACCCTGTGGGCGCCCAGCAGCCCTCCAACTTCACCCGCATCGTCTTCCCCTCCCCAGACAAGGGCTTCGTGCTGGGCGAGCGTGGCTCCCTGCTGCGCTGGGTGGGCTGAGGCCCTTCGGGCGGGCTGGCCAACTTCTGTAACCAAGCCCGCCCGACGATCCCG
>JBILDP010000222.1:0-3604 GCA_044352535.1 Prochlorococcaceae cyanobacterium | reverse complement strand
CAGAACCCTCCCCCGGGCAGCGAACCGCATATCAGAAAGATTAGTTTGAAATCGGCAGAAACGACAACGTCTCTCTCCTGATCAAGCCCACTCCAACTAGAAGAGAGCCAATGGAGAACAGGCGTCCGCCCAAGACCATAGACACACAAGAAAATCATGCGGATGATGCATGAATGACGGTCTTTGCTGCATACCTGCAGCAACCATCAAGCCCCACCAAGACATACACAACGCCAAGGGCAGCGCCACCACCAAGGCGCGACCTAACGCACCGCCCAGACGCTGAAGGGGCTGGGCGGTGCGCTCATGGACTGGCTCGACAGGGTTTGTCCAGCCTTGTCAGCCCGAAGCCCCCAGCGGACCCAGTTCGAAGGCCAGCTCCCCATGGCCAGCTGCCGGGAGCGCCTTCAGTAGCGCTCCGGTCTGGGGTCCTGCCAGTTGGCCGCCACCCCCAGACGACGCAGGGCAACGGCCCGTTGCTCCAGGTTGGGGCGATCCAGGCGCCAGAGCACATAGGGGCCGCGGGTGGCCAGAACCCGTGGATTGAGCTGCTGCCAGTAGGGAAGCTGCGCGGTCGTTCGATCGATCAGCACCAGCAGGCTGCGACCGGCAGAGGGCGGCAGCGGGTTGAGGCCGGGGCGGCGCTCACGGGCCAGGCGATCGGCCAGGTTCACCAGGTCGGCTGGTTCCGCGCCCTCGTAGAGCACCACCTGGCGGCTGTAGTAATGCAGCGAGGGCTTGAGCAGCCCCACCATCGCCAGGGGTTCACCTGAACGGCGCGCCGCGAGGGCCGCCGCCGCCAGCTCGCGCACCGGGGCGGCCCGCAGGCGATCACCCAGCTGAACCAGGGGCAACAGCACGGCGCCCACAAACGCCACCAGTGGCAGCTGCAGGGCCAGCAGGCCCGCCAGAGCACCGCGACGCCAGCCTGCCCAGGCCCCCAGCAGCAGCGCCAGGGCCCAGAGCGCCGCCCCCAACGGCACCCAGGGAGTGGTCAGCAGCTCAGCGGCGAGGGTGGGCATCTCCGGGGCATCGATCAACGGCAGCCAGAGCGGGCCAGCCGCCAGGGCCCCAGCCAGCACCGCCGTGAGCAACAGGCTCAGCCCCCAGGCCAAGCGCCACCGCCGCGCCGCGGAAGCCGACCAGCCCTGGCCAACTCCGCTCTGGGCCGCCAGCGCCACCAGCAGGCCCGCCGCCGGCGTGGCCGGCAACCAGTAGCTGGGCAACTTGGTGGCGGCAGCGGTGAAGAACAGCAGCACCGCCAGCAGCCAGCAGGCGGCGAAGCGCTGCAGCGAGAGCTCGGGCGCCAGGGGTTCGGCCGGCCACCAGCCCCAGCGCAGGCGCCCCAGCCCCTGGGCCAGTCCGAGCAGCAGCAGGGGCGTCACCGGCAGGCTGGCGATCACCAGCACCGGCCCGAAAAACCACCAGGGCGCCAGGTGGTTGTTCACCACGGCCGTGAAGCGCTGCAGGTTGTGGTAGCCGAAAAAACTCCGCCAGAAGGGTTCCCCCTCCACCAGCAGTGCCGCGCCATACCAGGGCAGGGCCACCAGGCCCGTGAGTGCGAGCCCCGGCAGGGGTCGCAGCCGACTCCAGAGCGCAGGCAGGTCGGCCTGCAGCCAGCCAAACAGCAGCAACGTGAATCCCACCAGCACCACAGCCACCGGCCCCTTGGCCAGCACCGCCAGCCCGAGCACCAGCCACGGCTGCCACCAGTGGCGGCCAGCCCCGATGGCACCAGTGGCGTAGCAGCGCCAGGCCAGCAGCAGGCTGAACCCGAGACAGCCCGTGAGCAGGGCATCACTGACTGCGATCCGGCCCCAGACCAGAGCCAGGGGCGAGAGACCGAAGGCCAGGGCTGCGGCCACGGCGCTGGCACCGACGCCGAGAGGCCGCTGCGGCCAGCGCAGCAGTGTGTGGGCCAGGGCCAGCATCAGGGCCACGCTGGCGAGGGCCGAAGGCAACCGGGCCGCCCAGCTGCCCAGGGGATTCCAGCTGGCCTGGCCGGGCAGGGCATAGAAGGCGCCCATCAGCCAGTACACCAGCGGCGGCTTGTCGTAGCGGGGCAGGCCGTTGACCCGGGGAATCAGCCAGTCACCGCTTTCGGCCATGGCTCGGGCCGACGCGGCAAACAGGGGCGGCGTTTCATCCACCAAACCGGTGCTGCCCAGCTGCCATACAAACAGCACCAGACCGATCACCAGAATGAGCAGCAGCAGTCCCCGGCGCCGGGCCGGCAAGAGCGCCGGGGAAGCTGGCGCAGCGGGAGACGGGCGAGGGCTCACGAACGACACAGGGGTGCTGCGACCCTATTGGGGTAAGGCCCGAAACGTTCAGCGCTGCAAAGCAGAAGCACAGTTCAGGAGGTGCAGGGGCGAAGGTTCAGGCGAGGAGGTTCAGGCGCGGGAGCCCACGCCTAGGGGCCCGGCGCCAGCCCCACCAGCTCGAGCAGCCAGGCTTCCATGCGCTCGGCAAACGCCGCCTGGGAGCAGTGCCGCTCCACCCAGCGGCGGCAGCCGGATCGATCCAACGCCATGGCCCGCTCAGCCGCGGACGCCAGGGCAGCTCGGTCATCGGCGGTGGCGAGGGCCCCATTCACACCCTCCTGCACCAGTTCGGCCGGGCCGCCACGGGCGTAGGCCGCCACCGGCACACCACAGGCCATCGCCTCCACCACCACATTGCCGAAGGCCTCGTTCCACTTCGGCGTGTTGAGCAGAACCCGGCAGCGACCCAGCTCGGCCTGCAGCTGTGCGGTGGGAAGAAAGCCTCGCCACTGCAGCGTGCCGGGGGGCACCGAGGCCTGCACCCGCGCGGCGTAGGCCTCGTCTTCCCGCAGGCCCCAGATCCGCAGGGGCAGCCCCAGCGACGCCGCCACCGCCGCGGCATCCTCCAGGCCCTTCTCTGGGGCAATCCGCCCAGCCCAGCCCAGAACGGCCTCCGGCTCCAGCTGCAGCTGGTAGCGCTCCAGATCGAAGCCATTACCCAGCACCCGCGGTGGCTCCGGCAGATCGAAATCGGCAGCCTGGGCGGCGGTGTGGAAGGCCAGATGCCGCGGATGGCTGCGCGCGATCTCGGCGATCAGCTGATCCATGGCCTCCCCCACCGAGCCCATGCTCACCAGGTGGGCCAGGGGCGTGCTGGTGAACGGCGTGAGCCAGAGAGGCAGCCAGTCGTAGGCGAGGTTGAGCAGCAGATCAAACCGTTCCTGCTCGGCCAGTGCCCGACGCCAAAGCCTGGGCAACAGGGCATCGGGGGGAATCTCGACAGGGGCTTGGCGAGGACGGTGCTGCCAACTGGGCTGGTCGACCCCACGCTCCAGCCAGAGGTCGGCGCCTGCACAGGAGAGGGGGAGCACCGAACCCTCCGCCGCCAGCACGGTGAGCTGGTGGCCGCGCGCCAGCAGCCCCGCCACCAGAGCCGTGGCGGTGAGTTCCACGCCGCCCCCGCGACCGCTGCCCAACGCTCCCACAGGGGTGCTCACCACCAGGATGCGCAGGGGTACGGCGTGACGGGGACGTGGCGAGGGCAGGGCCATCCGGCCTGAACCCGGAACGGGAAAGACGACGCTATCCCTCCGACCCGCCAGCCATCGCCCTCAATCGAG
>JBILDP010000221.1:0-3615 GCA_044352535.1 Prochlorococcaceae cyanobacterium | reverse complement strand
GCTTCCTATGCCAGCGGCCTGGCGGGCACGATGCTCGTGGTGGCGCTGCTGGTGGCGCTCCTGGGGGCCATCAGCCTGCTGCTGCTGGTGATTGGCCGGCAGCAGGGCAGCGCATCAGCAGTGGAGCCGCAGCCATAAACCCCGCCCAGCTGGCGCAGATGACACCGAGCGGCTCACTGATCAACACCTCCCGCGCCCCGTTACCGCTTGATCGCCAACATCGCCGCCTTCCTCTCCGGCGCGCACCAGCACGTGGTGCTGCCGATCTGAGCGGGTCTGTCGGCGCTGACAGTGCCGATCTCCATCTCTACCTTTCCGACAGTGGTTCAGACGTTCTTGCACCGTTCTGTTCAGCGTTTGGGTGTTGCCGTGGCGATCTGCGCCGCCCTCAGCCTGGCTCTACTCCTCCCCGTGCGTGCCATCCAGTTGGGCTCGGGTGCACTGCCGGCCTTCAGCTATCCCTTCAGCGCCAAGCCCCTCACGCGCTACGACGGTGGCACCACCAAGCAGGTGGGCACCTACAACTTCCCGGTGAGTAAGGGGCTGGCGGGCGTCTACATGACGCTGGAGCCCGGTGCCCTGCGCGAGATGCACTGGCATGCCTTTGCCGCGGAGTGGGCGTATGTGATCGAAGGGCGCACCCGGATCACCCTCACCAGCCCCGAAGGCAACGTGCAGATTGCCGATGTGGATGCGGGTGGTCTGTGGTACTTCCCCAGGGGCTGGGGCCACAGCATCGAGGGCCTTGGCCCTGGCACCGCCAAGTTTCTGCTGGTGTTCAACGACGGGGCATTCCAGGAGGGCTCCACCTTCTCGATCACCGATTGGCTGTCCCATACACCGGCTGCCTGGGTGGCTCAGAACCTGGGACTGACGGCCAGACAGGTGCAGCAATTGCCCAAAGACCAGGTCTATATCTCCCGCCAACCGCCAGCCCCCGGGCCCATGGCTGACACCAGGCCGAGGGGCCAGGGAATCGCCCCCCTGAAGCAGAGCCATGTGTTCGATCTCAAGGCCCAGCCCCGCCGCGACGCCGTGGATGGATCCTCATTGCAGCTGGCCAGCGCCAGCGAATTCCCGGCCAGCTTCAACATGGCGGGAGCCATCCTGCATCTCGAACCCGGTGCCATGCGCGCCATGCACTGGCATCCCAATGCCGATGAATGGCAATACGTGCTCAGCGGCTCCTACGACCTGAGTGTGTTTGCCTCCGAGGGGAAATCGAGCGTGAGCAAGCTCAGGCTGGGCGATGTGGGCTATGTGCCGATGGGCTATGGCCACGCCCTGCGCAACACCTCCTCTGGGCCCACGGATGTGTTGGTGGTGTTCAACGACGGCGACTACGAGAGCATCAACCTCAACGACTGGCTCGCGACCAACCCCACCAGCGTGGTGGCCAACAACCTCCAGATCCCCGTGCCACTCGCCGACCAACTGCCCAGGGTGAACAGCGAGTTCGCCCCCGCGCGCTGATGTTGTCTCTCACCCGCAGCGCCCTTCCGACACGCACTCGCCCGCGGATGGCCTTGGGCTGGCTGGGTTGGCTGCTCACGGCAGCGATGGCTGGAGCCACCAGCGCCACAATCGCCGCGCCCCTCCCATCGGGCACCAGGGCCCCGGCGGTCCAGGGGCAGGTGCGTGCGGCCCAGGCCCAGGCCCAGGCCCAGATCCAGGCACGGCCGGGCAGCAGGCCGGTGAAGGTGGCTGCCGTCGATTTCATCCCCGCCTGGGGCGACCGTGACGGCAACATTCGCCGCCTGGTGCAGGCGGCTGAGCGCGTGGCGGCCGAGGGGGTGGAGTACGCCGTGTTTCCGGAAACGGCGATCAGCGGCTACGACTTCACAGGTCCCGCCCAGTTGGCTCCCTTCGTGGACACCATCCCCGGCCGGGCCACGGATGCCCTGCTGCCTGTGCTGAAGCGCACCGGGATGCTCATGAGCGTGGGCATCGCTGAAAAAGATGCCATCACGGGCATCTTCTACAACACAGCTGTGTTGCTGGGCCCTGAGGGGATCATCGGCAAATACCGCAAGAACGGCCTCAACGGCCAGGACGTGCAGCTGTTCGGCCCCGGCGACACGGATGTGGGTGTGTTCGACACCGCGATCGGCCGCATCGCCCTGATCATCTGCTACGACGACACCTACTGGCAGTACGACCGCCTCGCCGCCCTGCGCGGGGCCCAGATCATTGGCTGGCATTCCGTGTCGGATCGGGTGATGCCCGGCACGCCGCCGGCCCAGGCCAAGGCCAACCACTCCACCGTGGCCAGCGTGCAGCACATGAGCGCCCTCAATGGCCTGTGGGTGATCGGCGCCACCCGCAGCGGCATCGAGCGCAATCCGATCAATGGCAGCCAGCTCTATTACAACGGCGGCTCCAGCATCTGGTCGCCCCAGGGCCGCAAGCTCGTGCAGGCCCCGGTGGTGCCGCCTGAGGTGTTGCCGCCCGGGTTGAACGGCATCTTCGCCACCACGATCGTGCCCGCTGAAGCCGATGCGGTGCGTGAGCAGCGTCTCGCGGCCCGGCGACCGGAGCTCTACAACCCTCTGCTGGCCCTGCGCCGGGCACCGGTCGACACCACCGCCACCGCCACGCCGCGCCCGGTGCGCCTGGCTGCCGCCCAGTGGTCGGGTGAACCATCCCTGCTCGCCGGCAGCCAACCCCAGCCCCAAGAGCTGTTGGTGCTGCCCGAACTCTCCGGCCTGCCGCGCGGCCTCAGCGCCGCTGAGATCAGTCGCCGGGCCGAACCCCGCGGCGGCTCCTTCGAGCAGCTGCTGGGTCGGCGTGCCAAAGCCGGCAACGGCTACCTGGTGGGGAGCTATCCCGAGCGCGATGGCTCCCGGGTGTTCCACACCGTGGCGTTGGCCGGTCCGGGCGGCACGATCCTGGGCCGCTACCGCGCCACCCATCTCAGCGCCGCCGAACAGGCCTGGGCCTCCCCTGGCGATGCGCCGCTGGTGGTGGCCACGCCGCTGGGACGCATTGGGTTGGCCACAGCCGCCGACCTGGCCGTCACCGAGGTGGCGGGGCTGTACCAGGCCCTGCGCACCGACGTGCTGGCGGTGCCCTCCGGTGATCCATCGGCCCTGAAGGTGGAGATCGATCCGAAGCTGTATGCCGTCAGCGATCCCCCCACCGGCCGCGCCGATCTCCATCCCTATCTGGCCGCCAAGCTCGGTCAGTTCTGGCTGGTGAGCGGCGGCCGGCGCGTCGGCGCCAGCACCGCCGCCGGGATCTTCGGTCCTGAACCGGTGGTGCACACGCCCACGCGCACGGCCGCCGCAGGAGCGGATGCCGTGCGCCATCGCACCGTGGTGCCGGCGGCGGGCACCTGGATCAACCAGCAGCAGCTGATCGATGGTCAGCGCAACGACCTGTTCAGGCCCCTGGTGCTCGATCCCGGCAATGCCTGCTTCCAGAGCTGGAAGCGGGCGGGGCACGGTCCGGTGACCTGCCCATGACGCCGGTGCGTGCGCCAGGCGTGGCGGCCCTGGCTGGCTGGCTGCTGCTCGGGTTGCTGTTCGGGCTGCTGCTGTGGCCGTATCAGGCCCTCTCCGAACTGGGCTTTCGGCTGCAACAGAGCCTTTGGCTGGCGCCCCAGCCCCGGCCGTT
>JBILDP010000047.1:0-12194 GCA_044352535.1 Prochlorococcaceae cyanobacterium | reverse complement strand
CACCGCCAATGGGGTGGAGCGGCTGCCGGCCGAGCTGCTGCGCAAGGGGCGCTTTGATGAGATCTTCCTGCTCGATCTGCCCAGCGCTGAGGAGCGCCGCGCCATCCTCGACCTGCAGCTGCGCCGACGCAGGCCAGACCACACCATCGCCCTGGAGGTGCTGGTGGATCGCACCGCCGGTTTCTCCGGCGCCGAACTGGAGCAGACCGTGATCGAAGCCCTGCACCTTGCCTTTGCAGCCGGCCGCGACATCAGCGAGGCCGACCTGATCGCCGCCGCCAGCCAGGTGGTGCCCCTGGTGCGCACCGCCCGTGAGCAGCTGGAGGCTCTGCAGCAGTGGGCCAGCAGCGGCCGGGCGCGGCCTGCTTCCAAGCCGCAGTCCGCTGCAGATTGCAGCCCGTAAAGAACTCCGACGCCAGGTAACAAGGGAGAGCGGTGACCCGGGCGGCCCGGAACAACCGGCCTACGGTCACCCCCAGCCGAGACCCCTGCCGTGCTGCCCAATCCCGCTCCCCGCGATCGCGGCGAACTCACCAGCCAGCTGGCCGTGGCCTGCATTGGTGCCGGCGTGGTCACCAGCCTGGCTGTGGCCCAGGGCCAGAATCCACTCACCGCCCTGGGCATCACCCTGTTCTCGGCCATTGCGGCCGTGATGGTGGGTCAGGTGCTCTGAAGCAAGGAAACAGAACACCCGTTGCTCGCGAGAGCGCTGCTGCGAAACGTTCAAAAGCGTGGCAGGAAACCCCGGTTTCCACGTCCAGCGGCGCACAGCTCCATACATTGAGTTGTATGAGCCGTCAACTTCAAAGATGAACAGGCTTCAACGGAGCGGTCAATCGCTGGGCGCCTTGGCGGCTGCCCTCCTACTCGGCAGCAGCACGACCCTGCCTGTGCTGGCAGCCCTGCCCAAGACACAGCCCACCGAGCTGGCGAACCGCCTCTCCGGGGAGATCATTCCGCTGCTTGCCAGCAGCGACAGCGACAGCGATAGCGACAAAAAGAAAAAGAAGAAAAAGCAGCAAGACCAACAGCCCAAGCAACAACATCAGCAACCTCAGTCAACACCCCCTAACAAACAGGAGCACCAGGGCAAGCCCCAGAAAGACAGCGATCGAAAACTCAACACCCCAACCAAAAATAGCAATAAGAACCCAGACGCGAAGAAAAAATCAGGCTCCCAAAAACACAGTACCGGCAACAACAAGCAGCCCCCCAGCAAGAGCAAAGCTTCCGATGCAAAGAGGCAAGAGAGTTACCAGAAGGGTCGCGAAGACGGCCTGAAGAAAGGGCGCGAAAAAGGGTACGAAAAGGGCTACAGCAAGGGCTATGAAGCTGGCAAGAAGAAAGGAAAAGACCAGGCCTATCACAAGGCAAGGCGCCAGGAATGGCAATCCTGGAACCGCGACCAGTGGCGGAGTTACAACCGGTCTCGACGCAATATCTGGGTCAGACCCGTTACATACAATCGACCATTCTATGGCTATCCCACCTGGGCACAAAACTCAAATTGGGGATACAATCGCCCTTGGGATAATGGCTGGTATTCATCTGCAAACCCCAGCTGGAGCTGGTGGGGTGGGCAGGCCCTGGGCTGGGGCATCAACGCTCTGACCACAGCCCTGATCGTGAATAACGCCATCAACAACGCCATTCGTGAACGCCAGCCAACCGTGGTGGTTCCCAACAGTTCCATGCAGCTCTACTACGGCTCAGTGGAAGCAAGGGATCAAACCGAGGTCACGTTCATGGTGGCCAATGGCAACGACACCTATGAGATGGTGGCCGACTGCGAGGACGGCCTTCTCAATGGCGAGGTGCCCACCGTGGTGGCCGAGGCCGAGTTGGTGAACACGGCCTGCCAGGTGGCTTTCGGTTCGACCTGACTGGATCTGTCAGGCAGGGACATTCTGCTCGTCACTGCCAGATCACGATTGGAGCACCACCGAGCGGTGCTCCAATCACCAGGACCTGCCCTCAGTTGGAGCTGTTGCCGGCCATGGCCACGGGAATGCGGGGCACTGGGAAACCAGCCCCACCCAGCACGTCCACGATCATCCGGTTGGTGTCGAAGTACACCTGCCAGTAGTTGTCGGTATGGGTGTAAGGGCGCACAGCCAGACAGGGCCCGCGCTCACTGAACTCCAGCACCTCCACATCAGCTTCCTTACCGGGGTACTGGTTGGGCACCCGTTTCACGCCCTCCTTGAGCAGAGCGATGGCACGGCCCACATCGGCGCTGTTGTCGAGCTGCGCCACCAGCTCCACCCGCCGGAAGGGGTGCACCGAGTAGTTCTTGATCGTGTCACCCAGCAACTTGCCATTGGGCACGATGTTGCGCACGTTGTCCGGGGCGAGCACCGAGGTCACAAACATGCCGATCTCCTCGATGGTGCCCACCACTCCGGCGCCTTCCACAAAGTCGCCCACGCTGAAGGGCCGGAAGATCTGCAGGAACACGCCGGCGGCGAAGTTGCCGAGCATGCCGCTCCAGGCCGCACCGATGGCCACACCGGCACCGGCCAGCAAGGCGGCAAAGCTGGCGGTCTGGATCCCGAAGAAGCCCAGGATCGCCACCACCAGAATCACCCGCAGCACCGCGCCGAGGATGTTCACCAGATAACCAACCACCGTCACGTCGAGGGGGCCAGTGCGGAGTGCCCGGCGCATTAGGCGCATGGCCAGTCCAATCAGCCAGCCACCCGCAATCCAGAGGGCGACTGCTCCCACCAGCTTCAGCAGGAAGGGAACGAGGGTGGTGGCGGCCAGGCTCAGCAGATCGGGAGGCACGGAAACTTCGCAAAAAGACAGTTGTACAGACTGGAGAGCTCGACCTGCGTCGTCAACCAGATTTGCGCTTTTCGGCAACTGTTGCCTTTGTACGTCGCCAGCCTCGTACGTCGCCAGCCTCCCCAGTCCCACCATCGGCCACGCGGCCCCCAGCAGCCAATCCAGCGCAGCCAACCGCCAGGCTTCAGTTCACCGCCACACCCGCACCTTCCATGCCATCCGACCTGCGGGCCCTGATGCCCGCCCTGGCCAACAAGACCTATTTCAACTACGGCGGCCAGGGACCTCTGCCTCAGCCGAGCCTGGAGGCGATGGTGGACTGCTGGCAGCGGATCCAGGAGCTGGGGCCCTTCAGCGGAGCCGTGTGGCCCCACCTGGAAGCCACCACCCAGCACCTGCGCCAGCACCTCGGACGCTGGCTCGGCGTGGGACCTGGGCGGCTGGCCTTCACGGAAAATGTGACCAGCGGTTGCGTGCTGCCCCTCTGGGGCCTGCCCTGGCGCAGCGGCGATCGGCTGCTGCTCAGCGACTGTGAGCATCCCGGCGTGGTCGCCGCCTGCCGGGAACTGGCTCGGCGCGAAAGGCTCGAGATCGACTGGCTGGCGGTGGCAGACCTGAGGGGAACGGCTGACCAGGCCGCGGCAGCCGTGCAGGAACGTCTGGCGGCAGCCCTGCAGCCCGGCACCCGCCTGGTGGTGCTCTCGCACCTGCTGTGGAACACAGGCCAGCTGATGCCGATCGCGGCGGTCGCCGCCCAGCTGCGTGACCATGGCAACCACCCCTGGTTGCTGGTGGATGCCGCCCAGAGCCTCGGCAGCATCCCGGTGGCGGAGGCGGCAGCGGCCGCAGACATCTACGCCTGCACCGGCCATAAATGGTGCTGCGGCCCCGAGGGTCTGGGGGTGGTGGCGCTGTCCGACAGGCTCCTGGAGCAAGCCCAACCCACCCTGATCGGCTGGCGCAGCCTGCGCCACGAAACGGCGGCCGGCGCCCAGGCCTCGGCAGCCGAACTGTTCCACCGCGATGGCCGCCGCTTTGAGGTGGCCACCTCCTGCATCCCCCTGTGCTCAGGCCTGGCCAGTTCCCTGGCCCTGCTTGATGCCCAGGGCAGCGCCGAGGAGCGGCTGGCCCGGATCCAGCAATCCAGCCAGAGGCTCTGGGAGGCCCTCAACACCATTCCCCAGGCGCGAACGCTGCTGGAGACCCCTCCGCCGGCGGGGCTGGTGAGCTTCCAGCTCAACGACCAGCCCCCCGCAGCGGTGGTGCAGAAGCTGGGCGGTGAAGGCATCTGGATCCGCCAGCTCGACAGCCCGGCCTGCCTGCGGGCCTGCACCCACATCACCACCACCAGCGCCGAGATCGATCAACTCCTCTCCAGCCTCTGAACAGCAAAACCGTGTCAGATCGAACAGTTCTGGCCACAGTGGAGGCGCACCGGAGACCGTCAATGAAACCACTCCGATTCCTGCCCCACCGGTTGGGCGTGATGGCCTGCAGCACAGGCCTGAGCTGCGCAGCCCTGTTCAGCCCGATCACCACCCCGCCCGGCGCCCACGCCAGCCTGCAGCTGGCTCAGGCTGTGCCTGGCCAGAAAGCCTCGCCCTACGCCGCGGCCCAGGATGAGTCCAAGGCGGAGGCCGCCGGCCAGGCCCAGGACACCCTCGAAAAGCTGAAGGGCACCAAGGCCGCCGGCAGCCAAAAAGACTCACCGTTCGCGGCGGCGAAGGAAAGCGATGCGGCCACCAGCGCCCACCTGCGGGTGGATCGCATGCGGCTCTGGTGGCTGCTGCTGCCGGTCGGACTGGCGGCCGTGAGCTATGGAGCCCTCCGCTCCAAGGAGGACCAGCAGGGGAGCTGAACACTCCCCTGATCAGTCCGGTCGCCCCCGAGCCTCAGGTGGTGGGGCGACCGCCGTCGAGCAGATGGCGCTGCACCCAGCCGGCGAGCAGGGCACCGGCAATCGGAGCGAGCCAGAACAGCCACAGCTGACCGATGGCATCGCCGCCAGCCCAGAGAGCCACGCCAGTGCTGCGGGCGGGATTCACGGAGGTGTTGGTCACCGGGATGCTGATCAGGTGAATCAGCGTCAGCGACAGGCCGATGGGCACCCCGGCCATGCTGGCGATCGCATCGCGATGGGTGGTGCCGAGGATCACCAACAGAAAGATGAAGGTGAGCACCACCTCGATCACAAGGGCCGACACCAGGCCATAGCCCCCGGGGGAATGGGCCCCGAAGCCATTGGTGGCCAGAGGGTTGGAGCCGGAGAGCTCAAAGCCAGGGCGACCGCTGGCAATGCCATAGATCAGTCCGCCGGCGATGGTGCCGCCCAGCACCTGGGCCACGATGTAGGGGAGCAGATGGGATCCGGGCATGCGGCCACTGGCCCAAAGCCCGAAGCTCACGGCCGGGTTGATGTGGCAGCCGGAGATGTGGCCGATGGCATAGGCCATGGTGAGCAGGGTGAGACCGAAGGCCAGCGACACCCCCAGAAAACCAAGACCCAAGGGATTGGCATCGGCCTGGGCGTAGGGGAAGACCGCAGCCAGCACGGCACTGCCACAACCACCGAAGACCAGCCAGAACGTTCCGATCAGTTCGGCCAGGAAGCGCCTGGACATGGGTTGAACCTGGGACATCGGCAAGCCCGCCTTTGTGAAGAAGTCGGTCGAAACGTATCGGGGCTGGCGCCCTGGGTCGAGGGGCCTGTCGCGATTGTTCGCCGTGACACTTCTGCCTGCGTGACAGCCCAGCCTGCGTGACAGCCCTGCCCGATCAGCAGCGGCGCCGACGCAGGGCCTTTTCCGCCTCTTCGCGGTCGTCGAAATGAACCTTGGTGGTGCCGAGGATCTGGTAATCCTCATGGCCCTTGCCGGCGATCAGCACCAGATCACCGGGGTCCGCTTCGGCCACCGTGGTTGCAATGGCTGCCGCCCGATCGGCCTGCACCTGCAGGGATGTGCCTTCAGGAATCCCGGCCAGCACGTCGTCGAGGATCTGCTGGGGGTCCTCGGTGCGGGGGTTATCGGAGGTCACCACCACCTGATCGGCGAGCCGTGCGGCGATCGCGCCCATCAGGGGCCGCTTGGTGCGATCACGATCGCCGCCGCAGCCGAACACGCAGATCAGCCGGCCACCGGTGAAAGGCCGGCAGGCCGCCAGGGCGTTTTCCAGGCCATCTGGGGTGTGGGCGTAGTCGACCAGCACCGCCGGGGCGCCATTGCCATCGCCCACCATCACCCGCTCCATTCGGCCCGGCACGCCCCGGAAACTGGCCAGGCCCCGCAGCAGCAGCTCCAGCGGCAGCTCCTGCTGCAGCAGCACACCCACCGACTGGAGCAGGTTCATCAGATTGAAGCGGCCCACGAGGGGGGATTCGAAGACTCCCTCGCCGGCCGGACTCACGAGCCGGCCGCGCACACCGGCAGCACCCATCTCCAGATCACGGATCGTGAGCTCGGCACTGCTGTCGTGAAGCGAACTGCGCCAACAGCGCTCCCCCAGCCCGAGCTTGAGGCGATCGGCCAGCTGCCGCCCCCAGCCATCGTCGATGTTCACCACCGCACCGCCCGCGAGCAGGGGTTCAGCGAACAGCTGGGCCTTGGCCTCGAAGTAGGCCTCCATCGAGGGGTGGTAGTCGAGGTGGTCCTGGGTGAGATTGGTGAACACCGCGCCGGCAAAACGGCAGCCCGCCACACGCTGCTGGTCGAGGGCATGGGAGCTCACTTCCATCGCCGCGATGCGGGCGCCGGCCTCCACGGCCTGGGCCAGCTGGGCCTGCAGCAGATCGGCGAAGGCGGTGGTGTGCTGTGCCGTCACGCTGTGGCCCGGCCAGCGGTTCACAAGCGTGCCGAACAGCGCCGAGGGACGGCCGGACGCTGCCGCCAGGTGCTCGATCAGATGGGTGGTCGTGGTCTTGCCATTGGTACCGGTCACCCCGATCAGCGCCAGGCGCTGGCTGGGTTGCCCCCAGAAAGCCGCTGCCAGCTGCCCGGCCCAGCGCGCCAACGGATCACGCAACACCAGCACCGGATCGGCTGCTGCCGGCGGATCCACCAAGGCTGCTGCCTGGCTGATCAGGGCAGCGGGAGCTCCCGCCGCCAGTGCCTGGCGCCAGAAGGCCCCTCCATCCACCTGGGTTCCCGGCAGACCGATGAACAGCGTGCCGGGACCAGTGCGGCGGGAATCACAGCTGATGGAGCCCACCTCCACGTTGGCCAGCTGCGGCGCCACAGGCAGGCCCACCTGCTGGAGCAGCGCATGCAGGCGATGGGTCATGGCCGGTGCGGTGATTCGGGGCCTGTTCTAAGCGCTTCCCGCAACAAAACAGTTCTTCTGCAACCAAACCTGCAGTGCGGGCCCCTGCAGCCTGGGTGGCACCCGCGGCAACTGCCGCTCGGCGCCTACTGCAGTGCCCTGCCGCACCACGAGCACAGGCACCTCCAGGCCGTAGCGGGCCTGCAGGGCAGGGTCCTGATCCACGTCGATCACGGTCACGGCCGGGGGCGGATCCAGCGCCTGCAACTTCTCCTCCAGCCCTTCACACAGACAACAACCCTGGCGGCTGTAGAGCGTGAGTTGGCAGGGGGCTGGGGTGGGATCAGGGCCAGAGTGGCTCATCGCTTCAATCGGGCACGGGATCGCAGCCGCAGGGGGTGAACGGGTGGCAACGCAGAAGCCGCCTGAGGGTGAGCCAGCCGCCGCGGAGGGCCCCATGGCGCGTGATGGCTTCCAGGCCGTAGGCACTGCAGCTGGGGATGAAGCGGCATCGGGGCCCCAGCAGGGGAGAGATCCACTGGCGATAAAAACCGATCAACACGAGGAGCAGCCGTGCCAGAAATCCGGGAGGAGAGGCCGGGGCCGGAGGAGTGGCGGGACCGGCAACAACCGGGCTGGGCTCGAGGCCGAGGCTTCGGGGGCCAACCGATAGGATCGACCGTTGGCGCTGCACTGCCGGGCTCTGGGCTTTTCCCAGCATGCTCGATCAAGGCAGGGCCATGGCCGGTTCGGCCGGCACCCCGTCGTTTGAAATTCTTTTCATGTCTCGCTACCGCGGCCCTCGCCTGAGGATCACGCGGCGCTTGGGAGACCTTCCCGGTCTCACCCGTAAGTCCGCCAAGCGGTCTTATCCCCCCGGTCAGCACGGCCAAGCCCGTCGCAAGCGCTCCGAATACGCCATCCGCCTCGAAGAGAAGCAGAAGCTTCGCTTCAACTACGGCATCTCCGAGCGTCAGCTCGTGCGCTATGTGAAGAAAGCGCGCGCCCAGGAGGGTTCCACCGGAACCAACCTGCTGAAGCTGCTCGAGAACCGCCTCGACAACGTGTGCTTCCGCCTCGGCTTCGGCCCCACCGTGCCCGGCGCCCGCCAGCTGGTGAACCACGGCCACGTGACCGTGAACGGCCGCGTCGTGGACATCCCCAGCTACCAGTGCAAGGCCGGTGATGTGATCGCCATCCGCGAGCGCAAGCAGAGCAAGAAACTGGCCGAAGGCAACCTGGAATTCCCCGGTCTGGCCAACATCCCGCCCCACCTGGAGCTCGACAAGGCCAAGCTCACCGCCAAGGTGATCAGCCGCTGCGAGCGCGAGTGGGTCGCCCTCGAAATCAACGAACTGCTGGTGGTGGAGTTCTACTCACGCAAGGTGTGAGCCGCTGCCATCCCAGCACCTGCAGCCCTCGCTTCGGCGAGGGCTTTTTTGTGGGCAGTCCAGCAGTGATTGTGAGCGCGACTGGCGGCCAACCAAAACAATGCACAAACCATCAAATTCTGCCAATTATTGCCATCGCCACCCGAGATCATTTTCCTAAAATTAGGCCACAAAGTCGGCCAATCTGATGTCATTCGGTACCACCGGTTTCCAGTGCTCGATCCCCTTGCTCTCGGCCTTGCTGGCGGCCTTGGCATTGGCCTCCGGCAGCACGGATCCTGTGAAAGCCGAGAGCGCCGGAAATACGGATCAGATTGTTCCTGCCGCTACTCCTGAAGCGAATCCGGCCGCCGCTCCTGAAGCGGCCGCACGCGAATCCCTGGCCGAGGAAGCGCAGAATCCGATCGCCAATCTGATCAGCCTGCCTTTCCAGAACAACACCACATTCGGCCTGGGGCCGAACGGGGATCGGGTACTGAATGTGCTCAACATCCAACCGGTGGTGCCCTTTGCTCTCAGCAAAGATCTCAATCTCGTGACGCGAACCATCCTGCCGGTCGTGAGCCAGCCAGCACCCAATGGCTCGCAACGCGGCGGGCTGGGTGATCTCAACCCCAGCTTCTTCTTCGTGCCCAAACCCAAGGGATCATGGACCGTGGGTGTGGGCCCCACTGTGTTGCTACCCACCGCCACCGACGCGTCGCTGGGCTCAGGCCAATGGGGTGCAGGCCCTGCCGGTGTGGCCGTGTACACCAAGGGGGCCTGGGTTGCCGGAGCCCTGGTGAATCAGATCTGGTCGTTTGCCGGCGATCGCGACCGCGCAGCCGTGAGCACCTTTCTGGTGCAGCCGTTCGTGAACTACAACTTGCCTGGAGGCTGGTATCTGGTGAGTTCACCGATCATCACCGCCAACTGGCAGCGCGCCAACGACCAATGGATCGTGCCCGTGGGCGGCGGCTTCGGGCGTGTGTTTCGCCTGGGGCGACAGCCCATGAATGCCTCCCTGCAGGCCTACGCCAACGTGATCAAACCCGATGGTTTTGGAGATGTGACCGTGCGCGCCCAGATCCAGTTCCTGTTCCCCAAAGGAGGATCCTGAGCCCGTCCCTCAGCCGCCGATCAGCGTCTCCAGGGCTGCCGTCACATCGGCCTGGCGCATCAGCGATTCGCCCACCAGCACCGCATCGGCGCCAGCGCTCTGGACCCGATCAAGGTCGTCGCGGCTGAACAGCCCCGATTCACTCACCAGCAGGATGCCCCTGGCACGAATCTGCTCGCCGTAACGGGCGGTGAGCTGCTCGGTGGTGGCCAGATCGGTCTCAAAGGTGGCCAGGTTGCGGTTGTTGATGCCGATCAACTCCACCCCATCCAGGGCCAGCGCCCGCTCCAGTTCCTCCGCATCGTGCACCTCCACCAGAGCGGCGAGCCCCAGGCTCCGGGCCACCTTGAGCAGGTAGCCCATGTCCTGGTCGCTGAGGATCGCGGCGATCAGCAGGGCCGCATCAGCCCCGGCGGCCCGGGCCTGATAGAGCTGATAAGGACTGAGGATGAAGTCCTTGCAGAGCAGCGGCAGGTCCACCACTTGGCGCACCTGCACCAGCACCTCGAAGCCCCCCTGAAAAAACTGTTTGTCAGTGAGCACCGACAGGCAGCTGGCCCCGCCGGCGGCATAACCCTTGGCAATGGCCTCTGGATCAAAGTGCTCGCGGATCACCCCTTTGCTGGGGCTTGCCTTCTTCACTTCAGCAATCACCGCCGGCTTGCGGCAGCTGGCACGCAGGGCAGCGATGAAGTCGCGGGTGGCAGGAAGATCGGCCACTTGGCGCTTGAGCTGCTCCAGGCTCACGCGCTCCCGGGCCGATGCCACCTCCCGGTCTTTCTCCCACACGATCCGCTCGAGGATGTGCCGTGGTTCGCCCTCCTCATGGGGGATGGCGTATTCCAGGTGCGCCACCTTCACGGAGGGGTTGGGCGGACGGCGGCGGATCTCCACGCGGGGCGCAACAACGGGCCTTGATCGTAGGAGCGGGCTGCTGGATGCCCCGCCAGAGCCATCGATCAGGTTGCGGATCCCGCAGTGTTAGCGGCAAAAAGCGCAAGATCCCCCATCATCACCAAACAGCACTGGCAATCTGCGGGCTCCTGTGTAAACCGCAGAGCCAATGGGGATCAGCCCAGACGCGCGAGCGAATCTGTCCCCACCGGCCACCCATCTGGAAGCCGTCCCCGACCTGCCGACACCGCTCAACCGCACCGGGCGTGGTCAGGGGAATCTGAAGACGGTGCCCGACGGGCCTGGCCCCATGCGCCCCTGGGTGGTGGGCCCTTTCCTCAGCCTGCTGGGGCCCCAGCCCGAAGCGATCCCCGCTGCGGCTGCCCACCCTGCGGTGGCGGATGGCCTGCAACTGCACTGGGATGGCATCGACAGCCGATCGCTGCGGCTGGTGTCTCCAAGCCAGCAACGGGCAGCTGCCCCCGCTGACTGGGTGCTGCAGGTGCCCCTGGAGCCCCTGCTGCTGCAGGCCTCCGCCCAGGGAGTCCTGCAGGATCTGGTGATCGACAGGCCGGAGGCACTGGTTCCAGGCGACACAACGGAGCCCCTCGCCGACACATGCGCCGGCCTGGTCGCCGCAACGGAAGCGGGTCCGACCGGCCAGTGGCTGCAACTGGAGGAGCAGCTTCTCGCGCAGTTGGCCAGCTGTCTGCACCGCCCCGACCTGGCGGGAGCCCAGCGACGCGATCGGGGCTGGCGCCACCTCTGCCTGAGCCTCAGCTGGATGGCCGAGCACCTGGCCGAGGATTTCAACCTGGCAGAGGTGGCAGTGGTGGCCGGCATCACGCCGCGCGCCCTACAGATGGCCTACCGCAAGCATCTGGACAAGCGTCCTCTGCAGAGCCTGCGGTTGCTGCGCCTGGCCGAACTGCGCCGCCTGCTGCTGCAGTCGGCCAGCCCATCACGCCGGCTGATGGAACACCTTGATCGCTGCGGCCTCAGCCGCAGCGGCAGCACGGCACGGCACTACCGGGAGCGCTACGGCGAGAAGCCCTCCCAGACACGGCGCTAGTTGCCCGTGAGCGCCATGGCGGCCTGTTTGTAGGCCACCTCCACCACCTCACTGAGGGTGGGATGGGTGTGCACTTCATTGGCCAGCTGCTTCACGCTCTGGCGGCGAGCCACGGCGTTGGCGATCTCCTGGATCAGGTCGGCGGCGTGCAGGCCGTAGATGTGGGCACCCAGCACCTCACCGGTGCTCTTGTTGAACAGCAGCTTCATCAGGCCATCGCTCTCGAGCTCGGCCAGGGCCTTGGAGTTGGCCTTGAAGTAGCTGCGAACCGCACCCAGTTCGAAGCCATCCTTTTCCGCCAGAGCCTTGGCATCCGCTTCACTCAAGCCCACCGAGCTGATCTCCGGGTGGGTGAAGGTGGCGGCCGGAATCGAGCGGTAGTCGATCCGGCGGGCGTGGCCCAGGATGTTGTCGACCGCCACCGTGCCCTGGGCGGCCGCGGTGTGGGCGAGCATCATCTTGCCGGTCACGTCCCCCACGGCCCAAAGGTGCGGCACGGGCTCGCCGCCCACCAGCACCCGCATGTGGTCGTTCACGGGGACGAAGCCGCGCTCGGTGTCCACGCCAACGGCCGCCAGGTTGAGCTCGGCGCTGCTCGGCACCCGACCGGTGGCCACGAGCACCGCATCCACCTCCAGGGTTTCCACCAGCTCCTTGGTGGCCATGTCCGCCAGCTCGATCTTCACCGGGCAGC
>JBILDP010000220.1:0-3663 GCA_044352535.1 Prochlorococcaceae cyanobacterium | reverse complement strand
TGGCCTCCTCCACCGCGGTTGAGAAGTGCAGATTGCGGCCCCGGGCCCGGCCCACCACCGCATCGAGACCCGGCTCATACACGGGCAGCTGGTTGAGGTCGGGGTCGTTCCAGGCAGCGATCCGCTCGGCGTTGAGGTCCACCACCGTGACCTGCACCTGTGGGCAGCGATCGGCGATCACCGCCATCGTGGGTCCACCCACGTAGCCGGCGCCGATGCAGCAGATGCGCTGGATTGGCTCCCGCTCAGTTGTGCCCACAGCCTCAATTCCACCTGTGGAGAGACTATGGCGGTTGCAGCGGAGACTCCATGCAGCGGAGACTCCATGCCGCGGCGCCTGATCCAGGGCAGCGGCCATGACAGCTGAAACCATGCCTGACCATCCCAGGCTGCTGCTGGCCGGCGGCGGCCACAGCCATGCACTGGTGCTGCGCATGTGGGCGATGCGGCCGCGCCGCCGCCCCCGGGCGCAGATCAGCCTGATCAGCCGCAGCGGCACGACCTTCTACTCGGGCATGGTGCCCGGTCTGGTGGCCGGCCTCTACCAGCCCGAGGCGGTGGAGATCGATCTGCGCCAGCTGTGTGCGGCAGCTGGCGTGCGCTTCATCGCGGCCGAGATCACAGGCCTGGATGTGGCGCAACAGCTGCTGGTGCTGGCAGGTCGTCAGGCCCTGCCCTGGGACTGGCTCAGCCTCGATGTGGGCTCCGTGAGCCATCCCCCCACCGGCGAGCGGGCCGTGAAACCGCTGGAGCCCTTTCTGCACTGGGCAACAGGGCTCCAGGCCGGCGAGCCGGTCGCGATCCGCGGCGGCGGCATGGCGGCCGTGGAGCTGGCCCTGGCCCTGGCCGGCCGAGGGCTGAGCTGCGAACTGCTGCTGCGCGGCCAGGAGCTGAAGCTGGGCTCCGCCGCAGCCAACCGCCTCGGCGAAGACCTGCTGGAGCGGGCAGGCATTGACCTGCGGCGCGGAATCGTCGCTGCAGGCAGCGGCCCCCAGGCCCAGCTGGCCTGCACCGGCAGCTTCGCCCCCGCCTGGCTGGCCACCGCAGGGCTGCCCTGCGAGACCGGCAGCGGCCGGGTGATCACCGGCCCGAGCCTGCAGGTGAAGGGTCAGCCGCGGATCTTTGCCAGCGGCGACTGTGGCTTGATCCGGGGGGGCGAACGCCCGGCGTCAGGGGTGTGGGCCGTGCGGGCGGCACCGGTGCTGGCCGCCAACCTGGAACGCGCCCTGCGCGACCAGCCCCTGCGGCGCTGGCGCCCCCAGGCCCGGGCCCTGCAGCTGCTGGGCGATGGCGGTGCCCTGAACGGCAAACCCCAGGCCGTGGCCCTGTGGGGGCCGTGGGCCGTGGGCCCCAGTGATTGGCTATGGACGTGGAAGGATCGGATCGACCGGCGCTTCATGGCCAGGCTGGGCGAACCCGCCGCCGCCATGGCGGCGATGGCCCGCCAGGCACCGATGGCCTGCCGGGGCTGCGGCGCCAAGCTGGCGGCAGCGCCGTTGGAAGCAGCCCTGCAGGCGCAGGGGCTGGGCGGCGGAGCGGAAGACGCCGCCGTGATTCACCGCAGTCCGCCAGCCCAGGGCTGGAGCACTGGGACTGGCACTGGCACTGAAGCGACTGGCCGCGCCGGGCGTGCCAGCGAGCTGGTGTTGCAGAGCGTGGATGGCTTTCCCGCCCTGGTCGACGACCCCTGGCTCAACGGCCGACTCACGGCCCTGCACGCCTGCAGCGACCTATGGGCCTGCGGGGCGCGGGTCACCAATGCCCAGGCCCTGGTGACCCTGCCGGAAGCGGATGCCGCCAGCCAGGCGGAGCTGCTCAGCCAGACCCTGGCCGGCATCCGCTCGGTGCTGGAGCCCCAGGGCGCAGCCCTGGTGGGAGGGCACACCCTTGAGGGACGCGATGGCGCCGGCCTGGCGGTGGCCCTGAGCGTGAATGGCCAGGTCGCGGAAGATCAGCACTGGGGCAAAGGTCCTTTGGCAGCAGGCCAGGTGCTCCTGATCAGCCAGTGCCTGGGCACCGGCGTGCTGTTCGCCGCCACCATGACCGCTGCCGCCCGGGCCAGCTGGATCGATGCCGCCCTGGCCCAGATGCAGCGCAGCCAGGCGGAACTGGTGCCCCTGCTGCAACGCCATGGCTGCCGTGCCTGCACCGACATCACCGGCTTCGGCCTGCTGGGACATCTGGGCGAAATGCTCAAGGCCAGTGGCGGGGAACTCCAGGTGCAACTGGAACCCGATGCCATCCCTGCCCTTGCCGGCGCGCTGGAGCTGCTGGCTCAGGGCCATGCCAGCAGCCTGGCCCCGGCCAACGCCAGGGCACTCGCCCTGCTCGACACTCGCGTGCGCCCCATGAACGCCATCGGCGCGCCTCTGCAGCAGCTGCTGATCGACCCGCAGACCTGCGGACCGCTGCTGGCTGCCCTGCCCGTCGAACAGGGCGAAATCGCCCTGGCGGCGATGCGTCGGGCCGGCTTTGATCACGCAGCCCTGATCGGCCGCATCGTGGCGGGCTGATGCGGCGGCGATGGCAGCAACCTGTGCTGAACCATCGGGGACTGAAACAATGGAAAGACTTTGCAACAGCCTGTGTCTGCCCTGAGCCGCTGCCTGCAGGAAGAAGCCAACGCCATCGCCGCCGCCGCACAGCGTCTCAACAGCGAGCAGGTGGAAACAGCCCTGCAGCTGCTGGAGCAATGCCGGGCCCAACGCGCCAAGCTTGTGGTGACCGGGGTGGGGAAAAGCGGGATCGTGGCCCGCAAGATCGCCGCCACCTTCTCCTCGATCGGCCTCACCGCCGTGTTCCTCAATCCGGTGGATGCCCTCCACGGCGATCTGGGCATCGTGGCCGCCGATGACGTGGCCCTGCTGCTCTCCAACAGCGGCGAAACCGAGGAGTTGCTGGCCATCCTTCCCCATCTGAGGCGTCGCGGCACCGCCCGCATCGCGCTGGTGGGCCGCATTCACTCCAGCCTGGCCAGCGGCTGCGACGTGGTGCTCGACGGCGCGGTGGACCGGGAGGTGTGCCCGCTCAACCTGGCTCCCACGGCCAGCACGGCCGTGGCCATGGCCATCGGCGATGCCCTCGCCGCCGTGTGGATGGAGCGGGCCGGCATCTCCCCGGAAGACTTCGCCATCAATCACCCTGCCGGAGCCCTTGGACGCCAGCTCACCCTCACCGTGGCCGATCTGATGGTTCCAGCGGCGGAACTTGAGCCATTGGCGCCTGAGGCCCCGCTGCCTGAGGTGATTGCCCACCTCACCCTGGGCAGCCCCAGCCGCGGCAGCCTTGGCGCCACCTGGGTGCACAACGGCAGGGGTGAGCTCGCCGGACTGATCACCGATGGCGATCTGCGCCGCACCCTCCAGCGTCATGGGCCGACTGAGTGGGCTGGGGTGACCGCACACCAGATGGCCACCGCCAATCCGATCACGGTGACGCCGGATGTGTTGGCCGCAGAGGCCCTTGCCCTGATGGAGCAGAACCAGCGGAAACCGGTTTCCGTTCTTCCCGTCGTACACCCCGAACAGCCCCATCAACTGCTGGGGCTGCTCCGCCTCCACGATCTGGTGCAGGCTGGGTTCACCTCCAGCGCCAGCGCCCCATGAGCTTCCGCCTGATCGCCGGTCCCTGCGTGATCGAAAACCGCGATCTCGTGCTGCGGAT
>JBILDP010000219.1:0-3673 GCA_044352535.1 Prochlorococcaceae cyanobacterium | reverse complement strand
CATTAACAGCTGGCAGCGACTGATAAAACTCAACGGGCTGATTTAAGTTGGAGCGGCAATTAACACGCTCGCGCTCCAGGGTCACATAATTGGGGCGAATATATCCCAGCTCGAACACCCAGGCCTCAATCCCCAACTGGCGCGCTTCCTCAATGGCAACGCGATGCGGAATAATGAAGTCGCCATACATAAAAATGTGGCGAATCCCACGCTCTACCAAGAGTTGGCGAAGAAAAGGACGCCATTCCTCCATCGCCCCCTTGAAAGGGACGCGAATATCTTTGGGGAATCCAAACTCATACAAGGGAAACGCCACTTTCACAACCGAAACCCCGCAGCCGCGAAGGTAGTTGCAGAAACGGGAGAAAAACAGACCGATCGGCCCCATCAGCAGCAGCACAGGGCCATCGATCTGCACCTGTACCAGTGTGCGCGCCTGCTCAGATCTCAAGGCTGTGCCCTAGATGGTGACCATGGCAACTTTGCCACGACCCACACCACATTCAAGACGTTGGGATCGACGCGCGCCAGGCAATCAACTCGTCGATGGCCTGCTCTGGCGTGATCTGCCAACCACTGCGACGGCTGACATAGCGGGGATAGGCAATCAATGCGCCATACACAAGAGCGTCGAGGCTGAGTAGGCGTCCGCGCCGGGGGCAGCTGTGGGCGTCGTGGGTAAGCCCCCAACCAGCATAGAAGGGGAGTCCCCAGGTGTGCACCTCCACACCCCGCAACAGCGCCTCAAAGCCCGCAAGCGACGTGAGCACATGCACCGCATCCACCTGGGTGAAGAGTTGCTGGATGGCGGCTTCCCGCAGCACCAGGTCGGCCACATCCAGCGCCTCCCGTTCCGCCCGGGATGCACGGCGAATACCTGTGAGCACATCGGGATGGGGCTTATAGATCAGGAAGGCGTCCGGTTCAGCACGACGCACAGCCGTGAGCAAGGCCAGATTCGTGCGAACATCCACGGCCCCGAAACGAATCGAGGCATCGCTCTCGACCTGGCCGGTTACCAGCACAACCCGGCGCTCACCAGGGGGACGCGTCCAGGCGCTGGCGGCAAGGTTGTACTTGGTGATGGCCTGCTGCACCAGTCGCTGCCTCAGGGCCGCAGCCCTGGCCAGTTGGCCGGGCTCAAGCTCAGCCGTGGCCAGCCAGGTTTCCAGATCAGAAGGCCTGGTGGCGTCGAAGTAGATGCCCTGGCGGTCCACAACCCAGGAGATCGGCAGCGTGGGCCGCGCGGCCCTGATCCCCACCTGCTTCAACGCCCGCACAGCCAGCAGTTGGAGCCGGCCGCCCGTGCCGATGGAGCGCAGGAAGCCATCCTCCAGCTGCAATACCGGTCCGCTCCAACGCCGAGCCAGCTGGTCTTGGCCAAGGGCCCAACGCACCAGAGGCACCGAAGTGGACCCGGGCTTCACAAACCGGCGAAAGCGAAGGTGAGAACCAGGCAGGAAGCGTTTCAGCACCGGGCGCTTCCAGCGGGTGAAGCCCACAGCCAATGCCTGAGGGGGGTCGTCGGCCATGCGACGGCGCTGCAGGCCGATCGCTCGCACAAGGTCTTCCACCTCGCAGAGCTGGTGGCTGTGGGGGTCGATGTAGGTGGCGTAGTCAATCAGGGCCGCAGCCACCAGATCGACCAGGCGACGCGGTCCCTGGGCAGCCCGTCTTGCTGGAGGCGGCAGGGCATCGTGGGTGAGTCCCCACCCGGCGTAGAAGGGCAGGCCGAAGCAATACACCGGCTTCCCCCACAGGAGAGCTTCAAATCCGAGCTGGGAGGTCACCACATAAACCGCCACCGCTTGCTCCAGCAGGCCTGCGGGGTGCCCTCCACTCCCCTCAATCACGATCCGCTGATCTGACAGCTGGCCAGGGCTGAAGTGGCCCCGCTTGCGGCCCGCAGCTACATCGGGGTGGGTCTTGACAACCACGGTGCAGCCTGGGTTATCGGCCAGAGCGGCCGCCAGCATTGTGCTGAAGCTGGCTGGCGAGCCAGCCCCGCACACGATGGATGCGTCACCGGCCGTCTGGTCCACCACGAGAACAAACGGTCCGGCAGGGACAGGCGCTTCGGGGGCAGAATTGAACTTGCTGACGCGCTGCTGACACCAGAGCCGCTGCAACTCACCAGCACGGTCGAGCTCCACAGCGCTGCGGTCGGCAGCAATCAGCCGCTCCAGACGACTGGGCCGAGTGGCGTCGTAGTAGATGCCAACGTCGTCCAGCACCACCCCCAGCGGTGGGCAATCAGGGCCAAGGCCCAGGGAGCGCAGGAAGGCGTCCTCACAGCGCCAGATAGGCAGCCGGCGACGCTTGGCTAGGTGCTGAGCGGCTCGGCCACTGGGTTTGGTCCCCCAAACCAGAAGCGCATCGAGTGGATCACACCGGCACTGGCGCGCACCCGTGACCAGCACATGCCCAGCCAGCAGAGCTGGCAAGGTGTAATGGCACCGCATTCCCCTGGATGGCAAACCCAGGCGAGCAGCTGGCAAGGGGGCGCGCATGGGTTCAGAAGGCGTCAGTGGAGTGGTGCGGTAGAAATGCTGGGATGGGATTATCAGATTACAACAGGAACAACTTAGTCGCAAGGAGAAGTTCAGATCAGGCTTTCAGATATAGATCCGACACCATGAATAAACAGAAAGCAACAAAAGAGCAACGAAGAGGTGGCTGCCAATAGGCAGAAGGGGGCTCAAAATCGACAAGCACAATAAGGAAGAAGGAATTCCACTGATGGCAGGCATACAAACAACCATCGTGGGATGGAATACACAAGATAAGGATCTGGCTGCTGAAGAATGGGGAAATCAATCCACAGATGACCGCTGCCTGAGAGACTTCCATGAACGGCTATTTCCTCGCTCGTAAACGCTGATCAAGCGGCGTGCCGCAGTCGTGACCTCCTGCACAACAATCGAAAAATTAGGATCGCGCTGAAACCAAACTCTCATCTTCGCCTCATCAATAGGATCATGAACGTGAGAATTGCCAGGCTTTGCCTTCCACATGTAGGGCACAGAGACAATAAGAATACCAGAGGTATCGAGAAGTTTCTGCGCAAAAAGATCTGCGCGATCGATATGTTCTAACACTTGCAGGCAAGTGCACACATCATAGTCGCGATCTTTATCCCACATGAGGAAGTCGGCGCTGATGCTATTAATATCAGGCGAACGAAATGGGGTACGCAGATCAAGCGAGGTGCGGTGCGGAATCCATCCATACCAATCAAGGTACGGGCACCCCGAAGAACCGACATCAATCAGACTTTGGGCATCAGGAGCCAAGGCCTCCATCAATTGCCTAACGGCGTGAAGATAAAGGCTATTCTTGCGGCGGTGCCAATATTTTGAGACCCTTTTCATGACAAGGTCAAATTTGGAGTTACTATAACATGTAACCGGATGTCGGCATGATGGCGGGAATGCCCAAATAGCACCCAGGGAAGCCTTTGCTCCCTAATCGAGCGAAAGGGAAAACGATGAAACCAGCAGAGGCAACGGGAAAACAAGAGAAATCAAAACGCAGCGAAAGATGCACAGTAGCTTGAGGGAGATGATAAGATTGACGGGATTTCAGCCAACCGCCCGGATTCCAAAGTAGACGCAAGATGCAGCCTCCCCACGTCCAATATAAAGTAGTGATCGTTCTTGCTGGATATTTAACA
>JBILDP010000218.1:0-3717 GCA_044352535.1 Prochlorococcaceae cyanobacterium | reverse complement strand
CTGGAGGCGATCGCCCGCCGCATCCACGGCCTGCGTGAGGCCCTGGTGGCCGGGCTGGAGGGCCTCGGGCTGCCCGTGCTGGCCGGCCCCGGCTTCGACACGGTGTGGCTGCCGGTGGAGCCGGCTGATGCCGAGGTGCTGGTGGCGGCGGCCCTGGCGGCCGGGTTCAACCTGCACCGGGCAGGCGACGGCGTCGGCATCAGCCTTGATGAGCTCAGCACCACCGGGGAGCTGGCGCGGCTGCTGGCGGCCCTGGCGAGCGCTGGGCAGGAGCGGCAGGTGTTGGACTGCAGGCCTCCCGATGTCGATGGGGTCAAGGCTGGCTGGAGCGCCATCGGCCTGCCCACCCGCCAGGACCCCTGGCTGCAGCAGGAGCCCTTTCAGCGGTATCGCAGCGAAACCGAGTTGTTGCGCTACATCCAGCGGCTGGTGGCGCGGGACCTCTCGCTGGTGCACGGCATGATCCCGCTGGGCAGCTGCACCATGAAGCTCAATGCCGCCGCCGAGCT
This sequence comes from Prochlorococcaceae cyanobacterium, assembly GCA_044352535.1. Classification (GTDB taxonomy): domain Bacteria; phylum Cyanobacteriota; class Cyanobacteriia; order PCC-6307; family Cyanobiaceae; genus NIES-981. The sequence goes on along the minus strand of JBILDP010000218.1, from coordinate 3,208 downwards.
GGCGCCGGTGAGCTGGCCGGCCTTCAGCCAGTTGCACCCCTTTGCGCCCGCCGAGCAGAGCGCCGGCTACCGGCGTCTGGCAGCCGACCTGGAGGCCTGGCTGGCGGCGATCACCGGCTTTGCGGGCGTGTCGCTGCAGCCCAATGCCGGTTCCCAGGGGGAATATGCCGGCCTGCTGGCGATCCGGGCCTGGCACCGCAGCCGCGGCGAGGCCCACCGCACGGTGTGCCTGATTCCCACCAGTGCCCATGGCACCAACCCCGCCAGCGCGGTGATGGCGGGCATGCGCGTGGTGGCGGTGGCCTGCGATGACCAGGGCAACATCGACCTGGCCGATCTGGAGGCCAAGGCCGAGGCCCATGCCGCCGACCTGGCCGCCCTGATGGTTACCTACCCCTCCACCCATGGGGTGTTCGAGACCGGCATCCGCCGCATCTGTGAGCTGGTGCACCAGCGCGGTGGCCAGGTGTATCTCGATGGGGCCAACCTCAACGCCCAGGTGTGTCTGGCGAAGCCCGGCCTCTATGGCGCCGATGTGTGCCACCTCAACCTGCACAAGACCTTCTGCATCCCCCACGGTGGCGGCGGGCCCGGGGTGGGTCCGATCGCTGTGGCTCAGCACCTGGTGCCTTTCCTGCCGGGGCATGGTGAGCTGGCGCAGGGCGGCACCGACGCTCCTCGCCATGGCGGCGCGGTGGCGGCGGCACCGCTGGGCAGTGCCTCGATCCTGCCGATCAGCTGGATGTACATCCGCCTGATGGGTGGTGGCGGCCTGCGCCAGGCCAGCCAGGTGGCCCTGCTGGCCGCCAACCTGATCGCCACCCGGCTCGATCCCCACTTCCCGGTGCTGTATCGGGGCGCCGGTGGGCGGGTGGCCCATGAGTGCATCCTCGATCTGCGGCCGCTCAAGCGCAGCTGCGGGCTGGAGGTCGACGACCTGGCCAAGCGGCTGATGGACTACGGCTTCCATGCGCCCACCGTGAGCTGGCCGGTGGCCGGCACGGTGATGGTGGAGCCCACCGAGAGCGAGGGGCTGGCGGAGCTGGATCGCTTCTGCGCGGCGATGGTGGCGATCCGGGCCGAGGCGGCCGCGATCGAGCGGGGCGAGGCCGATCCGCTCGACAACCCGCTCAAGCGCGCCCCCCACACCCTGGCGGCGGTGATGGCAGAGCAGTGGGAGCGCCCCTACAGCCGCCAGGTCGCGGCCTTCCCGGCGGGGGAGGGGCAGCAGGCGGCCAAGTTCTGGCCGGCCGTGGCCCGCATCGACAACGCCTACGGTGACCGCCATCTGGTGTGCACCTGCCCGAGCGTGGAGGAACTGGCAATCCCTGAACTGGCCCAGCCGGTGCCTGTGGCGAGCTAGCGAAACCACAGCATTTCTTTGGGATCTTGGGCTTGTTTTTCCCTCACAATCTGTTGGAACTACGCCCAGGCTCGGTCACGTTCAGTCGTGGGGACCATGAACGGCAACAGCGGCAACAGCAACGACAATCAGGCCCAGCGTGTGGACGGCACCAATGTGGTGCGCGTGCCTTTCGGTGTGCGGCGGGCTCGCCGCAGTCGCCCCCAGCGCCCCGACCACTGGGCCACTCTGGTGCTGCCTTTCCAGGCGGCCGGTGGCACCGATCCCAATCCGCCCCAGGCCGCCTGAGGGCCGCTGCCTGGGTGCTTGCCTTGCTGGATCAGGCTTGATCAGGCAGCCCGATCCAGCCGCCAGTCGATCAGTGCCTTCACATCGGCCAGGGAGCTCGGCGGCGTGGTGAAGCTGCAGCAGTCGTGCTGGCCTTCCATGCGCACAACCCAGCTCAGATTCTCCTGCTGAATCAGCCTGAAGCCGCGGTAGTTGCAGCTGCGGTGGGAGGCCAGATCGGCGCTGATGCGAGCCGGAGCCATGGCCGCTGAAGGGCTAAAGGATCTGCATTGCAGCCGGCAGGGGTGGTCCATGCGGGAATGCACGGGTTTCCTTCCGCTTTGCGTTGCAGCGCTTCACATTTGCCGCGCCAGCTCAGTAGTTGGCCCCGCTGCGGCGCTGGTGCACCGCCGTGATGCCCTCTGGATCCAGCAGGCCGCCCTGCTCCACCTGGGCATAGAGCAGCCAGTGGTCGCCGCACTCCATCCGCTGCTGCACCCGGGCCTCCAGCCAGGCCAGGGCTTCCGGCAGGATCGGCTGGCCGCCCGGGCTGCGCTCCAGCTCCAGGCCGGCGAAGCGGTCGGCGCCGGGGGCGAAGGGCTTGAGGAACTGCTTCATCGGCCCGCTTTCGCGGCCTGCGGCCAGCACGTTGAGGGCGAAGTGGTCACCCACGTGCAACAGGGCCTCCACAGCGCGATCCTTGGCTACAGCCACGGTGAAGCCCGGCGGGGTGAAGCTGGCCTGGCTCACCCAGCTGGCCACCATGGCGCCGCTGAGGCGGCTCTCGCCAGCACCTTTCTCGGTGGTGAGCACACACAGCGCTCCCACCACCCGGCCGAGGGCCTGGATGGCCGGGCCGGTGCGGCTCTCGCTCAGGCCACCGGCGGCCGCGCGCCGCTCCTGGCGCCGCTGGGCGGCCTTCAGCTGGCGGCCGAGGGCAGTACCGGTTTCCTCGATGGTTTTGATCGTGGCGGCGTCGGGGCTGAACTTCACCTTGATCGGCTCGAACGCGAAGCTGAAGCCGCCATCGCGCAGCTTGCTCTCCAGCAGATCCAGGGCCTCGCCGCTCCAGCCGAAGCTGCCGAACACGCCCACCGGCTTGTTGCGGTCGCCCTCGGCCAGCACCGTGCCCAGGGCCGACACAATCGGTGTGGGGGCATGGCCGCCCAGGGTGGGGGAGCCGATCAGCAGGGCATCGCAACTGCGGATCGCCGCCAGCAGCTGCTCGGCCGGTGTGAACTCGCAGTTGATGCTCTCCACCCGCACGCCGGTGCGCGAGATCCCCTGGGCCAGGGCGTCGGCGATGGCGGCGGTGTTGCCGTAGGCGCTGGCGAACAGCAGCGCCACCGACTGGCTGGCGCGCTCGGTGCTTTCGCCCCAGCGGCGGTAGTCGGCCAGCAGGCTGCGCCAGCTCTGGGCGATGGCGGGACCGTGGCCCGGGGCGATCGTGCGGATGTCGAGCTCCTCGAGCCGATCCACCACCGCCTCCACCTGGCGGGCCATCGGCGCCATCAGGCAGTCGTAGAAGTAGCGCCGGTCTTCCTCGCTGCTGTCGCGGTTGGCCTCGGCCCAGGCCTC
>JBILDP010000217.1:0-3724 GCA_044352535.1 Prochlorococcaceae cyanobacterium | reverse complement strand
CTTTGACCATCGTCGATGATGCGAGGGGAAACCATGATCACCAACTCTCTTTTTTCCCGCTGAGTGCCCGAGGCGCGAAAAAACTGGCCAACGAGCGGGATATCACCCAAAATCGGCCACTTCGAGACCTCAGTTCGCGTAAAATCAGAAATCACACCGGTGAGGATGAGCGTCTGTCCATCTCGAACCCGCAATGCACCAGTATCCAGATTACGAATGCTGAGAATATTTAGGGGCGCTCCACAACCACTGGGAGCAGGCTGCGTATCCGTAACGGCCGAAACACTGGGTGAAAGCGTGAATGTTACGAATCCATTATCATCAATTTTCTCAACCCTAGCTCCCAACACCAACCCCGCAGTCGACAATTCAGGAACACATGAAATTGCGCCCTGAGTCACCTCTGTGTCATAGGAAGTAACGACATTAGTTCCAACCCTAACAACTCCCTCACTGGCCCTTCTACGCCCAATCGGGGAATCAATCGAAATATCTCGGATCCCCTGAACCACTCCCCCAGACGAATCAACAACTTTTTTCCCGTCATCTTCCCCCCTTAAAAGCGAGGGATTTTCCTGTAAAATTAGCGTAGGACTAGCGAGCAACTTGGTGTTCCGTGAAACAATCTGGGCTCTTAAAAAGTCGAAGAATTGATTCTCTGGATATTGAAGGCCGGGATTGGCTGCAAAATCGCTGAAGCCAGTAGCTGGAGAAAACGGCGGAGGCACTGCAGTAGCCGGCGGGACCGCATAACGAGGCGGCACATATCGACCAAATGCACCGATGAGAGAGCCGCGATCATTGACAATAAATGTGTCGCCCCAGCGAATGGCAAAACTATTATCAATTTCAGTATCATTTGACAGGTCAACATCAAGAATCTTCAAGGACAAGGCCACCTGGCGCTGCCGGAGATCAAGTGTCTTGAGATACTGCTCAGCGATGCTGATCACCTCCTGCTCGCCGTAGAGCGTAATTGTGCCGAGACGGGTGTCGGTAGTGGCCCGCAAGCCCAGCAATGGGCCCGAGGAAGCCCCGTAGGCATCAATCCTGGTCAGACTCGAGGTAGCCGTCGTGGCGGCGGTCGGGGCCGAGGAAGGGGCCTGAGTAGCAGGAATGCCTTCGGTAACAGCAATTGTTTCCGTGAATGTTTTCGACACCTGGGCCCCAAGGTTGGCGAGATAGTCGGCAGCCTGGTTCGGGCCAACCTGGTTAAGTCGATAGACCTTGGAAACCTGATTTCCCAGCGACTTGGACAACACGCTGGGCCCCACAAAGATAATCCGAGAACCTGGTTGCCTTCGCGCCTGCAGCCCTGCGGCCATCAAGACGGCGTTGAAAGCACTGGCATAGGGCTCAGATCGAAACGCCAGGCTGACTGGCGGAGCCAATCCCGCCTGAGCCTGACCATCGGAACGAGGGGAGGGCTCATCAACCCAGACGAAACCGTAGTTGCCCATCTGAGCGATAGCCATCAACAGATCGCGAGCACTGGCCCCACGGGTGGTGAGCGTCACGGGAGGCCCCTGCAGCTCAATGAAGCCCCGATTACGCAACGTCATCGTGCCCACCGCCATATCCCCCACCGGCGGAGCCACGGCCCGAGGCCGCAACGGGGGTACGTAGCTATCGGTGGGAACCGGGGTCGGGCGGGTCAGATTGGGCCGCACCGTCTGGGTCTGGAACTGCTGCGGCGCCGGGAAGCGCACCACCAGGTCGCGCCCATCGCTGCTGATCACCGGGGAGGCCAGCACACTGTCGGGGGTGGGAGTGACCGAAAGGCGGAAATTGGAGCCGCTTCCATCAAAACTGATGCGCTCCAGCCCCTCGGCGGGCAGCGCCACCGACTGGGGGCCCAGCCTGAGTGCCCGCTGCCGGTCGGTGCGCAACTCGCCTTGCCAGCGATCCGCAAACGGCTGCTGGGTGAGTGTGGCGCCCAGACCCGCATCTTCCAGCACCAGCTCCACGGCGTCGGGGAGGCGGCGCACCTTGAGCTGCAGGCCAGCGGCAGACCTTGCGGTCGCCGGAGATGGCTGGGTGTTCTGCGGCGGCATCGGCCGCCCCAGCGACGGCTGAAGGGATGCGGCCAGGAGGCAAGCCGCCATCGAGATGCCCCCAAGCCGCTGCCGCAACACCCTGGTTCAAGCCTGGCGCGATGGTACCGGCCATGCCTTGCAACTGCCAGTGCTGACAAGGCTTTTGCTCAGGGCACGGGGTCTACCGGAGCTGGGTCTGCCGGAGCTGGGTCTGCCGGCGTGGACGCAACCGCCACACGCACACCACCGGGCCTTGCCGGCGGCCCCTGCTCAAACAGCGACAGGTCAAAGCGCAGCAGCATCGGCTCTACTGGGGGCGGCGCCTTGGCATCGCCGCCGGTCGCCTGGGGCGCGGGCTGCTCCAGGGCCAGATTGCACTGCACCACCAGCAGGTTGAGGCGCTCCAGCGCCCGCATGAAGGCCAGCAGGTTCGGGTAGCGGCCCCGCACAGCCAGGCTCTGCTGGCTGGCGGTGAGTCCGGGTGTGGAGCCCAGCCTGCCGCAGCTGCCAGCGGCCTGCTGCGCGGCGGCCGTGGCTGCTGCTGCCCCGGCCGCCGCGGGCCTGCCGGTGCCGGCCTTGGGGGCCACCGGCGGCGGCGGTGCAGCGGGCTGGAGCACGTCGAGCGCCACGCCATGGCGCAGTGCCTCCCGATTCACCTGGGCCATGAAGGTGTTGAGCGAGCCGCTGCCGGCAATCAGGGCCAGCAGCTGGCGCTTCTGGGCGTCAGCCCGCTCCTGGGCCGCGATCGTGGTCTGCAGTTGCGCCCGCAGCAGCGGCAGCCGCTGGGCTTTCTCCTCCATGGCCGCCAGGCGCTGCTGATCGCGGTTGAGCCGTTGCAACTGGGGCAACACCCACACCAGCAGCAGCAACAGGGCCAACACCGCACCCGCCCCCAGCGGCAGCAGCAGCAGCAGCACGCGACTGGATCCACTTCCCCCCAGGGCGGCGTCGGCAGGGGCGCCGCCATCCTGCAGGTTGGTCATGGCAGCAACCCCTCCTGGCGCAGCAACTGCAGGCGCCGCAGCTGGCCATCGGCACCCAGCTCGCGCAGGCTGGATTGCAGAGCCGGGGCATCGGCCAGATCAGCCAGCGAGGCCCGGATGGCAAACGCCACCTGCCCTGGTGCCTCCTTGGCATCGGGCGGGTTGCGGGCGGCTTTCTCCAGCCTGGGCTCGCGGAGCAGCAGCGAGCGCTCCAGTTCCAGCATCAGCGCATTGATGCGCACGAAGCCGGCCGAACCCTGGGCCAGCCCCTCCAGGGTGATGCCAGCACCGCCTGCGGGTTTCATGGCCGTGAGCTGGATTCCCTCGGGCACCCGCAGTTGCAACTCCCGCATCAGGGCCGCGCCGGATGGGATGGCAGCGAGGGCCTTGGCCAGGTTCTGATTGGCGGAGCGCAGCTGCTGCAGCTGCCGGCGGCGCCCCAGCAGGTCGCTTTCCAGGCTGGTCACCTTGGCCTCCACCCTCTCCACCCGGTTCAGCTCGGCGCTCACCCACTGCTGGCGCAGCTGCATCACCACCCCCACCACTCCCACCAACAGCACCAGGCCCACCCCGCAGATACCGCCCCGGAACAGGCCGCGGCGCTGGCTGAGCCGCACCTGCTCAAACTCGGGCAACCCCAGCTCCTGGCGGCGCTCACGCAGCAGATCCATGGGGCGTTGCAGATCGAGCCTGGCGCTCACCGGC
>JBILDP010000216.1:0-3727 GCA_044352535.1 Prochlorococcaceae cyanobacterium | reverse complement strand
TTGTGCAGGGCTGCATAGCTGCTGGCATCAACGGAGACTCCGATCGCGCCCTGCCAGTGACTGCGGGCCAGCGCATCGGCATCGAGCAGGGCCCCCGTGAGATCGGCCCGGCGCAGATCCGCTCCCTCCAGCAGGGCGCCACGCAGATCGGCCCCGCGCAGGGAGGCCCCCAGCAGGGAGCTGAACTGCAGATTGCTGCCGCGCAGGTTGGCGCCGTCGAGCTGGGCCCGGCCCAGGTTGGCCCGCTGCAGCTGGGCCTGCTCCAGCTGGGCATCGCGCAGGTCGGCATGCACGAGATCGGCATCCTGAAGCCTGCAGCTGCGGCACTCACGCCGCTCCAGCAGCTTCACCAGCTGGTCATGGTTGACCGCGCTGGCCGGCAGCGGCCCGCCCAGCAGCCCGGCCACCACCGCGACAAGCGCTGGAGCCCTCAAGGATCTGGTCGCCATCCCCACACCCGCGCCGCGCCCGCTCCTTGATAGCGCAGGCCAACGGCGGCGAGAAGCCGGCCCAGGCTCCTGGGGGATGATGCTGGCCCGGGCACTGGTCCACTGGGGAATCTTGGAGAGCCGCGTGCAGCCCGAGGTCGAGCGCCATGGCGGCAACCTGGAGGCCATGGCCCGGAGCCTGGGCTGCCGGCCCTCCGCCCTGCTCGATGCCAGCGCTTCGCTGGTGCCCTTCGGGCCACCGCTGGGGCTGCGGCTGGCCCTGCTGGGCGCCCCGCTGCGCCCTTACCCCGACCGCGGCCAAGCGACCCTCCGCCGGCGCATCGCGCCGCTGCATGGGCTCGACCCGACCTGGGTGCTGCCGGGCAATGGCGCCGCCGAACTGTTCACCTGGGCCGCTCGCGATGCGGCAGCCGCCGGGCTGAGTGTGCTCCCGGCACCGGGCTTTGGCGACTACGGCCGGGCCCTGAGCTGCTGGGGCGGCAGCTGGCGCGAACAGCAGCTGCCGCTGAACTGGGCCACACCTTTCCCCCATGCCTTCCCGGACCCCGGCACGGGGGCAGTCCTCTGGATCACCAACCCCCACAACCCCACGGGCCAGCTCTGGAGTCGGGCATCGCTGCAGCCATGGCTGGAGCGCTTCGCCCTGGTGATTGCCGATGAGGCCTTCCTGCCGCTGGTGGCCGGCGGCGCGTGCCAGTCGCTGACCCCACTGCTCGCAGCTCACCCCAACCTGGTGGTGATTCGCAGCCTCACCAAGCTGTATGGCATTGCCGGTCTGCGGCTCGGCTACGCCCTGGGCCATCCCGATCGGCTGCGGCGCTGGGCCGGCTGGCGCGATCCCTGGCCCGTGAATGCCCTGGCCAGCCGGGCGGGGGAATGGCTGCTGCGCGATCCGGCGATCTACGAGCAGTGGTGCACCCGCGTGCAGCGCTGGAGCACCCGAGAAGGGGCCTGGCTGACGGGCCAACTCGCACAGCTACCGGGCCTGGAGCCCCTGCCATCAGCCGCCAACTTTCTGCTGGTGCGCGGCGCCGCGCCGGAGGACCGGCCCCTCACCTCGTTGCTGCCGGTGCTGGCCAGGCGACACCGGATCCTGCTGCGCGATTGCCGATCGTTCAGCGGCCTCGATGGCCATTGGCTGCGGATCGGCCTGCAGGATCGCCGCGGCAACCGCCGGCTGGTGGCGGCGCTGAGAAAGGAGCTCAACCAGCCGCCACCAACGCGCTGAGCACCTGCACCAACCGCTGATCGGCATCGCGGACCGCCAGCCGCTGCATGCCCTGCCGCAGCTGCTCCAGCGGATCCACCGCGGGCGTCGCGCCCCGGAGCTGTGGCCCCAGCAGGCGCCACACGGCACGCTCCAACGTCGGTAGATCCGGGGGGTGCTGCTCCACGATGACGGCTGCGCCCAGCGCCGCCGCCGCCTCGGCGTTGGCCTGCTGATGCTGGTCGGCGGCGGCGGGGTAGGGCACCAGGATCGCCGGTGCGCCCGCCACGGCCAGCTCGCTGAGGGCCCCGGCACCACTGCGGCTGATCACCAGGTCGGCGTGCTGCAGCAGGCCCGCCATCTCTTCGCAGAACGGCCGCTCCACCACCCCCGGCAGCACGGAAGCGCCAGCCTCGGGGTCCTGGTTGCCGGTGAGATGAACCACCCGCACGCCGCAGGCGACGAGGCGAGCCAGCAACGGCCGCACCATGCGGTTGAGCCCCAGGGCACCCTGGCTGCCACCCATCACCACCAGCAGTGGCCCGGGGCCTGGCGGCAGCCAGGCCGGCGCGGCTGCGGCATCGAGAAACTCCCGCCGTACGGGCGTGCCGGTGACCAGGGGCCGGCAGCCCTGCAGCCGTGCGGCGGCCTGGGGGAGCCCGATGGCCACGTGGCTGCAACAACGGCCAAGAAGGCGCGTCACCCGACCCGGGATGGCGTTGCTTTCGTGCAGCACCACCGGCACGCCACTCCAGCGCGCCGCGAGAATCGCCGGTGCGGCGATGTAGCCGCCCGTGCTGAACACCACCTCGATGCGCTCGCGCTGCAGCAGTCGGCGCACCACCAGCGTGGCACTGATCAGACGCAGCAGGTTGAGCAGCTTGCGCAGTCCGCGCCCCTGAAGCCCTCCGGCCTTCACGGTGTGCAGGGGATAACGGCTCGGCACCAGTTGCCGCTCCAGCCGGTCCGGCACTCCGAGCCACTGCACCTGCCAGCCGGCCGGCAACGCATCCGCCACCGCAAGGGCCGGGAACAGATGGCCACCAGTGCCACTGGCGGCGATCAGGAGCCTGGGCATGGGCAGCGGAACGGTCAGCGCCATTAAAGAGCTGCCGTGACCCGGAGGCCCCCTTAGCTTGAGGTGCCGCCCTTCCGCTCCATGCAGCCCTCCCGGCCTCTGCCCCTCACCCGGCTAGCGGGCGCCCTGGCAGGCCTCACGCTGCTGTTGCCGGGGCCACTGGCCATGGCCGCCGGGGCCGGCGAGGCCAGTGCAGCCCAACTGCAGTCTCTGGAAGCGGCACTCAATGGCGAGGGCAGCCTCGACAGCGTGCTGGAGAGCGGTCCTGGACTCGACCCCCAGCTGGTGGAGCTGCAACGCCGCGCCCTGCTGGCCAGCTTTCCCGATGCGCGCTGGCGCCTCAGTGCTGGCCGCAGCCTGCGTGATGGCCGCAAGACCGTGGACCTTCAGGTGATGGGCAGCCGCCAGGAGGGGCCGACCCGGTATCGCCTGCAGGCCAACCAGCAGCTGGTGCTGAGCAGCAACGGCAGCCGCATCAACGGCCAAACAGTGCTGCGCGAGCAGGCGCTGCTGCGCAGCGGCGATGCCGACCTGCCGGTGTCGCTCCAGATTCCGGATGCGGTGCTCACCGGCCAGCGCTACGACGTGGATGTGGTGGTGGATGAACCCCTGAATGGCGCCATCATGGCGGGGGGCATCACGGCGGTGAGCGGCCAGCAACGCGCCAGCCTCACCAGCCCGGGTATCGATCTGGGCGCCCTCGGCGGAGGCGGCCTCTTCAAGACCGTGCAGGCCCCCTTCAGCCCCGGTGAGCAGACCTGGGCCGTGCTGCTGGTGCATCCCAAGGGCGTGGTGAGCGCCACCAAGCGAGTGCGGGTGGTGGCCGACAAGTCGCAACTGAATCCCTAACGCAGATCGCCGGGCACCAGATAGCCCTTATCGCCGCGGTCCAGACGATCAAAATGGCGCTGCAGATAGGCGTTGGCCCGCGCCTCGTCGCGATCGAGCCGGCCATCCCCGTTGCGATCCAGCTGGCGAAACAGCTGGGCCATG
>JBILDP010000214.1:0-3734 GCA_044352535.1 Prochlorococcaceae cyanobacterium | reverse complement strand
CCTTCCGTGTTGAGGCCGGCGCCGGTGGCGGCCTGCAGGAACAGCCGCAGGTCCTTGCGCAGGTGGGCGGTGGGAAAGTTGGGGTTGGCGTAGTCGTCGGCCAGTTCCTTGGCCAGCTTCTTGTCGAAGGTGGGGGCGTAGAGGGCGCTGGCGCGCAGGATCGCCATGAACGCCTCCACCTCCACGCCGCCCCGTTGCACCAGGTGCAGGCTGAGGCTGAAGCTGTGGGTGAGGCTGGCGATCAGCTGGTTGAGAGCCAGCTTGGTGGTGAGGGCAGCCCCCACCGGGCCGAGGTGGTGGGGCTCGCCGCCCAGATCCCGCAGCACCTGTCGGGCCCGCTCCAGGGCTTCCGGCCTGCCGCCGGCCATCAGCTGCAGGGTGCCGGCCAGGGCCTCCGGTTTGCTGCCCAGCACCGGCAGCTCCAGCAGCTCAGCTCCTCGCTCCGCCAGAGCGGCAGCCAGGGCCTGGCTCTCTTCCGGCGCGATCGTGGCCACCTGCAGCACCAGCTTCCCCGCCAGGGCCTCACCGGCCTGCTCCAGCAGCACAGCGCTGGTGGTGGCGCCGTCGCTCAGCACGGTGATCACCAGCTCGCCGGCGGCCACCGCTTCGGCCGGCGTGGTTACGGCCCGGGCCCCCAAGGCCAGCAGGGGCATGCAGCGCTCGGGCGTGCGGTTCCACACCGTGAGCGCATGGCCACAGCGCAGCAGCCGCTCGCCGATGGCGCCGCCCAGCAGGCCGGTGCCCAGCAGGCTGATCTCCATCGCGGGCTCCCGGCAGCGGCGCCCAAACTACCCGTGGTGACCGCTGGCCTCAGCTGCCCGCCACCAGCCGGCCGTCGTCGAGGTTCACCACCCGGTCGGCGATGTCGATGATCTTGTTGTCGTGGGTCACCATCACGATGGCTGCCCCCTGCTCGTCGGCCAGGCGGCGGAACAGCTCCACCGCCATCCGGCCCGACTCCTTGTCGAGGGCGGCGGTGGGCTCATCGGCCAGCAGCAGCCGGGGCCGGGGGGCCAGGGCGCGAGCGATCGCCACCCGCTGCTTCTGGCCGCCGGAGAGCTTCTCCGGGTAGTAGCTGGCCCGCTCGGCCAGGCCCACATCGGCCAGCAGGTCGGCGCAGCGCCCATCCATGGCCGGGCGGCCGCGATCCAGCCAGTCGGGGTGCACCTCCAGCCCCACCCGCACGTTTTCAAGGGCGTTGAGGTAGGGCAGCAGGTTGTGGGCCTGGAAGATGAAGCCCACCTGGCGCCGCAGCCGGGTGAGGGTGGCCCGATCCGCGTGCAGCAGCTCGGCGCCAAGGATGCGCAGGCTGCCGCACTGAGCTGCCCGCAGCCCGCCCAGCATGGTGAGCAGGGTGGTCTTGCCCGACCCCGAGGGCCCGGTGAGGATCACGATCTCACCGGGCCCCACGCTCAGGTTGATGTCGCGGAGCACCGGCTTGGCCGCGCCCGCCTCCTCGAAGGCGTGGTCGAGATGCTCCACCGTGATCAGGGGCGTGATCAGGGGGGCATCCATCAGAAGATCTCGGCCGGATCGAGGCGGCGCAGCTTGGCGGTGGCCAGCCAGCCCGAGATGCCGCACACCCCCAGCGTGAAGCCGAACACCAGCAGGGCCCGGCCGGCGCTCATCACCACCATCAGGGAGGTGGAGCGGGCCAGGAAGCCGTAGAGCCCCAGCGAGAGCAGCAGGCTGGGGGCGAAGGCCAGCAGCGCCAGGATCAGCGACTCCTGCAGGATGATCCCCACCACGAAGTTGTCGCTGTAGCCGATCGCCTTGAGGGTGGCGTACTCCGCCAGGTGATCGCCCACATCGGAGTAGAGGATCTGGTACACGATGATCCCGCCCACCACCAGGCCCACCAGCACCCCCAGGCCGAAGATCAGGCCGAACGAGGTGTTGCGGCGCCAGTAGGCCACCTCGGCGGCGGCCAGCTCCTCGATCGTGAACACCTTCACCGAGGGATCGAGGAAGGTGGCCAGGGTGGCCTTCACCCGCAGCGGGTCCACCCCCGGCTGCAGCTGGATCACCCCCATCTGGATGTCGTCGGCGCTCTGGTTGGGGAAGTAGTTCTTGAAGTTGGTGCTCGAGGTCACCAGGTTGATGTCGGCGGCAAAGGTGAGCCCCAGCGAGAACAGGCCGGTCACCACCGCCCGCACCCCGCCGAGCTCGGTCTCGTAGCGACCCTCGCGGCGCACGGTGGCAGCCACAGGGCCGGCATTGGCCTTGGAGCGGGTGTCGAACAGCAGGGCATCGCCGCGCTGCAGCAGCAGGGGATCGCTCGCCAGCTCGGGCAGTTGCAGGCCGGGGTTCTCCGGGGCGATGCCGAAGACCAGCGCCTGCTTCTGCTGGCGGGTGTCGCGGTTGAGCCATTCGCTCAGGCCGAGATACAGGGGCGTCACTGCCTTCACCCCCTCCACGCCCAGGGCCTGGGTGAGGCGGGCACGTGGGAAGTTGAGCTGCTCGCCCAGATACAGATAGCGGCCACTCACCATCACCAGCTCGCCGTTGATCCGCTGGATCGGCCGCTTCTGGCTGTCGTAGAGGCCGCCCGAGAGGCCCAGCTGGAAGAACACCAGCACGTTGGCGAAGCTCACGCCGGCGATGGCGGCGGCCAGGCGCATGGGCCGGTGGATCGCCTGGCGCCAGGCCAGGGGGGTGCGACGCAGCAGGGCTGGGGCCTTCATCGCGGGCTCGGCTGCGAGAGGCCGCTCTGTTCCCGGCGCTGTTGTTCCACCAACAGCTCGAGGCGCTGACGCTGCTCCAGCACCTGCTCCGGGGTGAGTGGATCGAACAGCACATTCACCTGCAGGTAGTTGATGGCGCTGGCCACCGCTGCGGCCTCCGGCCCCAGGCCGATCTTCACCTCAAACACCCGCCGGTCGAGGTTTTCGCCCGCCTGGCCGCTGAACACGGTCTGGCGGCTCACCTGGCGGGCGATCTCCACCACCTTCCCCTCCATCTGCCTGCCGGGGAAGCCGTCGGCGCTGATCACCGCCCGCTGGCCCAGGCTGATGCCGGCCCGGTCGGTCTGATACACCTCGGCGATCACGCCCATGCGGCTGCTGTCGCCCAGCTCCAGGATGCCGTCGTCGCCCACCTTGTCGCCGGGGTAGGCGTTGATCTTGAACACCGTGCCGGCGAAGGGGGCGCGGATCAGGGCCTTGGCCAGCTCTGCCTGGTCGCGGGAAAGGGTGGCGCGCTTCTCCTCCAGCTCCGCCCGCAGGGTGGCCTCATCGCGCAGGGCCTGCTCCAGGTTGGCGCGGCTGGTGCTCTCAATCGTGATCCGCCGATCGCGCACCTCGGCGCTGCTGGCCCCCTGGGCGTAGAGCTGGCTGTAGCGCCGCAGCTCCACCACGGCCTGGGCCAGCTCAGCCCGGTAGCGACTGATCACGCTGGCCTGGGCCGTGAGCTTGCGCTCAGCCACCTGCACTGCCGCCTGGGCCTCCCGCACGCTGCGATCGAGGCTCTCGGCGCTGTCCATCACCGCCAGCACCTGGCCCTGGCTCACCATCTGGCCCTCCTTCACCCGCAGCTCCCGCACGGCGTCGCTGCTGAGCGCGGCCGGCACCGACAGCTTCACCACCCGATCGAGCGGCTCCACCCGCCCCAGGGCGGCGATCCGGCGCGGCAGCGGCTGCTGGTGCCGAGACTGCTCCACCTGGCGCCGCTGCTGCTGCTGCACAATCACCGAAACCAGGACAGCGGTCAGCCCTATCCCCGCCACAGCCGCCACC